>NZ_LFZV01000001.1:1823843-1937860 GCF_001183965.1 Bacillus sp. FJAT-27916 | reverse complement strand
AAGCCAGCCCAGCCTTGTATCTAGTTTCTGTTCGTCAGTTCAGGAGTTTGCGTCCAGCTTCCTTCAGCCACTACCTCACGATAGCCACCTTGCTTTTCGCTAACAGTTCCTACTGCCAAGCCTGTAGTGGACTTGCACCACCAAGTTTTCGCCCATGCAGGGCGCACAAGAAAAAGGTTCAACCCCAAATAAGGGCTGAACCTTTATCCATTTATCAACTAGCTAAAGTCGAAATAATTCCTTTTCAGCAATCTTTTTTTCTCCATAAGCTCCTGAAAAGTCAGGCTTTTCTCAAGCTCCTTCGTATCAATCAAAAATAGCTGATCCTCAATTTCCTTCACCTGTTCATCTGTTTGATAAATCATGCCGCATTTTGCGCAGCTTATGGAGGGAACCTCCGTAATTTGGACAGTATTGGTTCCATCAGGCAGCTCCCAATAAACAGTGTCTGTTATTAGGCTTGCTCCAGCTTCTTCACACCATAGGCAGATTTGGCTCATCGTTATTCCCCGCCTTCATTCGTTGCTAGACTGGGCTTTTGCTGCGCTTTATATTTTTTCTCCTTCAACTCATCCCGCTTTTCACGTCTGTCCTTCAAGGAAGCATGATCAGGTGCCTGTTCATAGGTTTCCCTTTTCTCATAACGCGGGAGGTTCTTTGGTACGAGATTAAACTGTTTATCATGCAATAAGCCTAGGACGCCATCACCGCGGTCTTCTTCATACGTACCATAGATTTCCTGAAAATACCCATCTGCTGTTCCCGCCGTATAAGATTCTGGCTCTGGATAGGTAGTAATGACTCCCTCATAATTCCTGAGAACCGTCTTATCTGGTGATTGGGAAAGGATATAATTTGGCTGGAGTGATATTTTTCCGCCGCCGCCAGGGGCATCCACGACGAATGTTGGAATAGCATATCCGCTCGTATGTCCTCTCAATCCTTCAATAATCTCTAGGCCCTTGCTGATTGGTGCCCTGAAATGGGAAATGCCTTCAGATAAATCACATTGATAAATATAATACGGCCTTACTCTTATTTTGACGAGATCATGCATGAGCTTGCGCATAATTGGGACACTGTCATTGATGCCTGCAAGGATAACCGCCTGGTTGCCGACCGGCACTCCTGAATTCACAAGCATTTCACAGGCCTTCTTTGATTCCTCCGTGATTTCGATCGATGTATTAAAATGGGTATTCAGCCAAACCGGATGATACTTTTTCAGGATATTGCATAGATTCTCCGTAATCCGCTGTGGAAATACAACAGGAGCACGGGTACCGATTCGGATAATCTCGACATGCGGTATGGCTCGTAAATTCTTCAAAATATATTCAAGGATACTATCATTGATTAATAATCCATCTCCACCGGAAATGAGCACATCCCGCACAGCCGGGGTTTCGCGGATATAGCCTATCGCTTGGTCTAACTGCTTCTTTGGTACGCCCATTCCAATTTGGCCGGAGAATCTCCTTCTCGTGCAATATCGGCAATACATGGAACATTGATTCGTCACCAAAAATAAAACCCTGTCCGGGTAGCGGTGCGTCAAACCAGGTACCGGCGAATCCTCATCCTCGTGAAGCGGGTCCTCCAGGTCATACGGCGTTTTATATAATTCCTTTCCAATCGGGACTGATTGCATGCGCACTGGACATCGTTCATTATCCGGATTCATTAATGATGCATAATAAGGAGTTATATTCAGGGGAATCGTCTTCGTCGAGATGCGGACTCCCTCTTCTTCCTCAGGTGTGAGATTAATGACCTTCTTTAAATCCTCCAAGGTCTTGATCGTATGGGTCAGCTGCCAGATCCAGTCATTCCATTGCTCCTCTGTAACATCCTTCCAGAGCTCGATATCCTTCCAGTGCCGCGTTGGTTTGTACAAATCATATTTCATACACGATACCTCCCCATATTTGCAGGACAAATATTTTCTCTCTTTTTTACTATCTATATGAGAGCAGTTGGGCAAATGTGTATATGACTCACAAGAAAGATGGAAAAGCTTTCTTTAGACCTACTTTTACATAGCCTAGAAATAGACGGGGAAGGCAGAATGAATAAGGTTATTCCTGCTTTATTATAATTAGGCATTTAAAACTCAAATCAAAAAAAGGCTGACCATAAAGGTCAGCCTGCCCAGAGAATTAAAGATTTTTCACAGCTGCATCAATTTTTGTATCACCAGAAATCAGATTAAACGCTTTTCTGTATGTCGGTTCAGCTGTCAGGGACGCAACTACCGTACGAGCCACATCCTCTCTAGGAATTTTGCCATATTCGAAATCCGTTCCCGCCCACACATTTCCTGTTCCAGGTTCATTTATGAGTGCGCCCGGACGGATGATTGTATAATTTAATTTGCTTTGTTCGAGTGCTTTGTCAGCGTAATACTTGGCAACATAATAAGACTTGATTTCCTCGCTCCAATTCTCTCGCTTATCAGCACCAATTGCGCTAATCAGTACGAAACGCTCCACACCAGCCTGTTCAGATGCTTCCATCATTTTGATGGCACCGTCTAAATCAATCAGCAAGGTTTTATCAGCGCCTGTACTGCCTCCTGAGCCGGCAGTAAAGATGACGCCGTCCACTCCTTGAAGGACTTTAGCTAGTTCATCCACACTATCCTCAAGATTAGCCAGCACAGCATCGATTCCTTCTTTCTCGAGACTTTCCTTCTGCTCATTCTTCCTGACCATTGCCACAGGAGAATGTTCCTCAGATTCCTGTATAAGTTTAACCACTTTTTGGCCAATTTGTCCGTTCGCTCCAACTACTAATACTCTCACATGCTCAGCTCCTGTTCACGTGTAATAATCAGCCTTCTCTCATGAGTTTCGCCTCATTCTCTTTTAGACAATAATCGAGAATCCAGGGCCATGGGCCATAGCCTGAATCCACATTGATATGTCCCATATTCAGCACAATTTTCTGCGGAATGCCCATTTGGCTGAAATATCGGCTCTCTTCGACCGAACAATACGGATCATTAGTCGATTGAATCTGCAATGTATCGGCATAAGGCTGATCTTTCTCTATACCCTTAATGTCCAAAGGGAAAAACGCTTGGATACATTCATGCTTATAATAAGGGGACGGCGGTGCGACGAGCACAACACGGTTCACGATCCCAGGAAGTGTTTGTTTTCGATAATGCAGCCAAAGAATACAGCCCAGGCTGTGAGCGATGATTGTTAACCTCTCATCTGTCCCGATCCTTTGGAAGGTTCTATCCAACTCATCAAGCCAATCCGATAATTTCGGATGGTCATAATCCGGCAGGGTCGGATAATAGACCGTCTTCCCTTCTTTCACCAGTTCATGGCTGAGCCAGGATTGCCAATGTTCCGGCCCGCTTCCGCCAAGACCGTGTAAAATTAAGTAGCTTTCAGTCATATCATGACCCTCCTTTTTATTTCATACTAAGTTTATCAGATTAATATATTTTATGTCTATTCATATTCCCTATTTTGTTCAAATAAAAAACCCTATCCATGTCTAAAAGACAGTGAATAGGGTTTCCTTTATTGATGGTTCATCCTTCGCTGTGCCATTCTGTTACTTCATCGACGGTCTTTCTTTTTGCAGGAGCTGGAGTCATGTCCGGATAGCCGATATAAAGAAATCCAGTAACGGCTCCTTTTTCACTGAGTCCGAAAGCCTCACACATTGTTCTTGTGTAAAGCGGCTTGCCCGTCCGCCAAACTGCCCCAAGTCCTAAAGCATGGGCAGCAAGCAGCATATTCTGAACAGCCGCATGACCAGCGGCAAATTCTTCTTCCCTAATGACCTTATCGTTTTCAACCGGCTCAACTGCGGTGACGATAATCACAGGTGCCCGGTATGGCTGCTTGCTGATTTTCTCAAGCCTTGCTTGATTTTCCTCCGTATGAGGATCATCCATAGTAGCTTGAAGAGAGGCTGTTAGTGCATCACGCAGCTTGTTCCGTCCATCTCCCTCAAGAACGACAAATCGCCACGGTTCTGTTCTATGATGACATGGCGCCCATGTTCCGGCTTCAATAACCTGCTCAATTAATTCCCTTGGAACAGGATCCCCTTTAACCTTGCCGATACTTCTCCTTGTCTTAATTGCTTCGAATAATTCCATCCTTCTCTCTCCCATCAATTACTTCCCTTTTTTGAAAAGCACCAATACAAATATATACATTTAAAAGCGAATTATCAAAAACTTCAGCCTCTTTTTATTCATCCATACAAAAAAGCCGGATAAGCGGCCCTGTTGATTAGGCTGCGCTATCCAGCTTTCATTTTTAGATATTTTTTTGAATATCATATTCTGTTTTTAGTTCTTCAACCCATGAGCTGTATTCCGAAGAAATTTTCGCAGCTAAAGCAGCTTCTTTTGCATCTTCTTTAGACTCTTCATAGGTGGATTCTTTTGCTTCTTTATAATCAGTAGCTGTGATGATGTGGTAGCCATAGTCCGTTTTGACGATATCACTAATTTCGCCAACTTTAAGGGCAAATGCCGCCTTTTCAAACTCTTCTACCATTTCACCTGATTTAATGAAGCCGAGTTCACCGCCATTTTTAGCAGTGGATTCGTCAGTAGAATATTCTTCCGCTAAATCAGCGAAATCTTCCCCAGATTCCAGCTTATCAAGTACTTTTTGCGCTGTTTCTTTGTCTTCAACTAGGATATGGCTTACTTCAATAGATTCTGCTGTATCATAGTCATCTTTGTTTTCTTCATAGTAGGCTTTTACTTCATCATCTGTGATCTCAATATCTTTTGCCATTAATTTTTCAATTTTGATATTCGTTTCAATATCTTCTTTCAAATCAGCCAATGTTAGTCCGCTTGCTTCTAAGGCGGACTTCAAACCTTCTTCACCGCCATAGTTTTCTTCATATACAGCCACTTCATCGTTGATTTCACTGTTTTTCACTTTAATATCGCGTTTATCTGCTTCTTTATCAATGACCACTTTCGTGACTAGATTATCTACTGCAGCGGAACCGTATACGCCTACTAAAGAATCGTATAACTCTTCCTTTGTAATTCGTTCGCCATCCACCGATGCGACCGTTTGTGATTTCACATACGCATAAGCGCCTCCGGCTATAGCTGCAATAAGAACAACGGATGTTGTAATACCCGCGATCATTTTCTTGCTCATTTTCTTTTTCATCTTCGGTGCTTTTTCCTCTGCAACAAGCTCTTCTTGTTGTTCGTTCTGATCCTTGTTTTGCTCGTTCGACATGTTTGATAACTCC
The DNA here is from genome assembly GCF_001183965.1 of Bacillus sp. FJAT-27916. GTDB lineage: Bacteria > Bacillota > Bacilli > Bacillales > Pradoshiaceae > Pradoshia. The sequence goes on along the minus strand of NZ_LFZV01000001.1, from coordinate 1,932,604 downwards.
TATCACAATGTGTTTTCTATGGTGTTACTATAATCATATAATGTGTCAGCTATATGTCAAATGGTAAATATAATTCGAAAAATATTTTCGACTTATTTATATTGTGTAGAAATAGACCGGATTATTCCACTAACGGGCAATATCCTCCTCTCTGAATACCAAGATAAGGTAAAATGAACATAGTCGTTATTAAGGAGGAATTCGTTTGGCTGAACACCATTTTCATTTAAAAGCTCATTGGCCTGGTCTGCGAAATGATTCAGGTACAATCGAGGCAGGAAACTTAAAAACCAACATCTCCATCCCAGCTGAGATGGATGGTCCCGGCATAGGGACAAACCCAGACGAAATGCTGCTAGGCGCCGCATCAACCTGCTACATTATCACCCTAGCAGCGATGCTAGAACGCAGCAAGATTGAGAAAGAAGATTTGACGATGGAATCTGTCGGTGTTGTCGATGTCACCAATGGCATATTTACCTATAAGAAAATTATTCATCGTCCGACCATCACCTTAAAGGCCTCTTCCTCTGAGAAGGAAATTGATCTCACCAGAAGACTAGCTGAGAAAGCAGAGAAATCCTGCATGATTAGCAGAGCAATTATGGGAAATGTGGAACTGCAACTCGAGGTGACCATCAAGAAAGCCGTCTCTATCTAAAAGACGGCTTTTTTGTTTGCTTTTGCATCATTTTACTGCACAAATAAAGAGGCTGGAATAAAAGGATTCCAGCCACTCTATCAGGCAATAAACATTTTCACGTTTGTTAAAAAATTTACTTATAAGCTATGGTTCCCGAATAAATGGCATTCGTCCTTACTCCCGGTTTTATTTCACCATTTATAGAATAGATCATGTTCCCCATTAAAACTAACCCTTCACCACAAGGTGCATCAAAGGGAACCTTACCTACTGATCTCCATGTATTCTTTTTTGCATTATAGATTAATATATCTTTATTCCAATTAAATTCATACGGATCGGCTGTAAAATAGACCTCTCTAAACGCTTGTAATTCTTCCCCCTGTAAAGTAGTTAAATTTTTCGTTGCGTCATCATATACTTCTTTATTAAATCCTCCTATTACCATCATTTCATCATTGTTTAATTTCACTGAATTGGCGCCTAATAAAGAAAGTTGTTTATCCCCTACCGTTACAGAAGAAACTTTTGACCATGAATTCGTTTTAATATTATATTTATATCCATCTGTATAGGCAACAGACCCGCCACCGCTAAATACATAGAGATCTCCATTTAATAATTGGGCTACACTTTGATTTCTTACACTTTCACCTGGCATGGGTGCTAATTCTTTCGTCTTAGATGTTTTGACATCATATTCATATAATTTATTACTGCCTGTTCCATTCTGTTTGCCAAGTCCAATGTATAATTTTCCGTTTTTCTCCACCGCGATACCATCGCTTATCGTGAAGGGTAAATCTCCTATTTTTTTCACTTTTAATTTTTTATTTTTATCTATAGTAAATAACGTAATATCATTCGCACGTTCTTGATCCGGACTTCCCCCAATATAGTAGACTCCTTCATTAGTTGTTATGGACGAACCATATCCTATCTCATAATCAAGATTCGTATGTTGAACCATCGTTAGTTTGTCTTTTTCTTTTTTAAGTACGTATATATCGGAATAATGCTGCTTCACCCCTCCATTTAATACTGACTCATAAGGAAAATTGGCTCCGCCTCCAGTAATGACATAATCTTTATAAGAGCCCGATAACATCCCTGCTGTCCCTATATTTTTTTCAAATCCTGTTTGGGCCTCTAATTCTCCTGCATGCTCCCATGCTATTTTTTTCACGGATTTTGCCTTTCCAGATGCGCTCGATTCGTCTATCTTCATTTCGTTTAAACCAACCAGCATAAGCATCATGGCCATCACTGCTACTAAAAATTTTTTCATAACAGACTCTCCTCTCAAATATAAAATATTTCCATTACTTGCCTGACTTCACGGTATAAAATATTATTATCTAGCTTTATGGGCCTTTCCCCTCGAAGTCATAACCCTCGTTCTCAAAAAAATCAAAATCAAACACTCGTTTGAATGCGCTATCACTCTCTGGCCAGGAGATAATTAATCATGGCTATGCCATTAGCTTCTGTTACTTACTAGTGGTTGTTTCAGAATGCAAACTTTTGAACTGTTAGGGACTTTTTATCTCCGCTTCGTTCGTATTCTTTCTTATCATGGTTCGTAAAATTTTTTATGCAAGGAACTTAAGTGATGTTATGACTGATATGGGGGGATGGAATCATTTATTGCCATATGATTTGATATGTGGGTTTTTTGAGGTTCATAACGTTTGCTGGTCTATCATTATTATACGAGCAAAGTCTGTCATTACCGGATTATGAGGATGGTGAGATTGAGATTGGCTACCATTGATGATTTTCATGTTTTCTAGCTAGCTACTAAAGGGCTTGAGTCTTATACAAGAGGATGATCATGATAAAGGTTATTACATAAGTACATTCGTTTTAATTGAGAATTATTTTTTTGCGTAAAATAGTGCAGGGCTGCTATTTATATTTCAATTGAATATTCACTCCTCTCTATAATCATTAATCGCTCTTACAAGTAAAAATATACCAACTAAACGAGACTTTGTAAATAATCTTCTTCATTATTTTAAATTTCGAAAAAAAATTCCATCTTTAAAGCGCCGAACTTCCTAGTGATAAAATCATAATCCTTTTTTTACCTAAACAGGTTCCCCGCTTCCATCCAGCAAAACAACTCAAGTCTATAGGATACTCAGAGAGTTTATTGAAATAATACTAATGTTAAGCCTAAAATGAAGGAGGAACTTATGCAACAGAATAAACAAGTAAACAAGAATACTGGCTTTTCAGGAACTGATCCACAAAAGGTTAAACAACAAATCAAAAAGGATGTAGCAGCAGGAGTGGGGGCAATGACTTCTCGAGAGGCAGGAGCCATGCGTGATTAGAAGCCATTTTTCATCTCAAAAGAAGAAGAGCCGATTCCCTATAGAACCGGCTCTCTCCTCTTCTTACACTCGGATTTGACCTTCTCCGTATAGATAATATTTGCTTGAGGTTAAAGCTTTTAATCCCATCGGTCCACGTGCATGCAGCTTCTGTGTGCTGATGCCGATCTCAGCCCCGTAGCCAAATTCAAATCCATCTGTAAATCTGGTTGAGGCATTATGGTAGACGGCTGCTGCGTCGACTAAATTCATGAAAATCTCAGTATTTTGTTTGTCTTCACTAATGATGGCTTCTGAATGCTTCGTTCCATACCGATTGATGTGGTTTATGGCTTCCTTCACATCTGAAACAGTCTTAACACTTATCTCTAAGCCAAGGTACTCGGTTTCCCAGTCTTCTTCACGGGCTCGTTTTACGGGAGGAAATGCCTGACACACTTTTTCATCTCCATAGATGGTGACTCCATGCTCGTGAAGCTCTTTTAGGAATGCCGCACCGTGGATTGAGAACCATTCCTTCTCAATCAAGATGGATTCAATCGCATTACACACGCTCGGTCTTTGCGTCTTGGCATTGATAGCAATACGAGAGGCCATCTCAAATGAGGCTGTGCGGTCAATGAATAGATGACAATTACCCGCCCCTGTTTCCAGTACAGGCACGGTTGATTCCCTTACAACCGTTTCAATTAATTTTTTACCCCCGCGCGGAATAAGAACATCGAGGTATTCATTCATGGTGAACAGCTCTTTCGCTGTCTCCCGGCTTGTGTCCTCTATTAACTGAATGCTAAGAGGCGTGATGGCTGATTGGGATAATGCCTCGTGAATGACCTTGACAAGTGCTTGGTTGGAATACTGTGCGGATGAGCTTCCGCGAAGCACAACGGCGTTCCCTGTCTTCAAGGCGAGTGTTGCCGCATCAACGGTTACATTCGGTCTGGCTTCATAAATCATTCCGATGACACCGATCGGGACAGCCTTCTTTTGAATGAAAAGCCCATTTTCTTTTTTGATTGTTTCTAGAACCTCACCGATTGGGTCCTTCATTTCAATCAACAGCTGTATGGCAGCGGACATATCTTCAATCCGTTTTTCATTCAGCATAATCCGGTCCAGTACCGACTCTGTTAACCCAGCCTCTTTTCCTGCCTGCAGATCCCGGATATTTTCTTGAATCAAATAGTCTTTTTCAGACAATAGCTTTTCAGCAACCAGTCGTAAGGCTTCATTTTTCTCTTCGGTCGTAACATTAAGCAAGGCAAAGCTTGCTTCTTTGGCGATTTTCCCCTTCTCCCTTACCTCACTCATTGATTATCTTCCTCTCTTTCGGTATTGTCACCCATTGATCGCGATGGATGATTTCCATGCTCATATTCGTTCCGCAAGCAAGCTCTGTGCTGTGTTTCCCCATCATTCTTTCTAGAATGTAAGAAGGGTATAGCACTTCCCCTTTCCCAAGGAGCCCTGAATTCCCATGAACCTCTACGACATCCCCCTTTTCAAAAGTACCTGCTACATGTTGAATACCTGCAGGCAGCAAACTGCTTCCCTTTTTCAATAAAGCCAGCTCTGCTCCCTCATCAACATAAATTCTTCCTGTCACGGCTGAGTGGAAAGCAATCCATTGCTTCGTATTCTTCAACGGGCTTAAAGAATCCTTTCCGACATAGGTGCCGTTTCCGTGTCCTGCAATAATGTCGAGCAATTTATTCTCACCCTGCCCTGAACCAATAAACACTGGAACCCCAAGGGAATTCGCAGTCCTTGCCGCCAACAGCTTAGAAAGCATACCCCCAGTTCCAACCTTCGTTCCTGAACCCTCTGCAAAGGATAAAAATGAATCGGTGACCTCATGAATGAAGTCGAACCGCTTCGCATCCTTGTTCTTGCCAGGATTGGAATCATATACTCCGTTAATATCCGTTAAGATGATTAACTGTTCTGCATGAATCAGACCGCTGACAAGAGCAGAGAGCATATCATTATCCCCAAATGTCAGCTCCGCAACCGATACAGTATCATTTTCGTTAATGATGGGAATAATCCCCCTGCTCAATAATTCCTCCATCGTGGAATAGGCATTTTTATAGCGGTCCTTCATGGAAAAATCGTTTCTTGTCAGAAGGATCTGGGCAGGCGTAAGGTTAAATTTCCCGAGCTTCTGCATATAGTTCTGGATCAGCAGGCTTTGCCCGACAGCCGCTGCTGCCTGCTTTCCTTTCAGCGTCACCGGCCTCCCAGGATAACCGAGTGCACGGAAACCTGCTGCTACCGCTCCTGAGGATACCAAAACGACCTCATGACCCATCTTGCGCAAGGCGACAATCGCCATAATATGATCCATGAATTTTTGTTCATCTATTTCACCTTTTGTATTGGTGAGTGAGCTGCTGCCAATCTTCAATACAATCCGTTTTTTTGACATATGAATGACTCCTTTTTTTGGCTGAATAGAAAAAAGCCCTCTTCTATCCAATCTAATTGAAAGGACGAAAAGGGCTTCATTTCCGTGGTACCACCTAACTTGAATGCTGTCACCAGCATTCCGCTCATTTATGTTAACGCTCTAAAAGCGCCCTGGATTAAAGGGACTCGGGAGGCAGGTTCACCCCGTCAGACCAAGCATGCAGGATCTTTCAGCCTGTGAATCCCGCTCTCTTTCAAACGAATGGTCTTACGTCAAGGTTACTAATCCTCCGTTAACGTTCGGATAATATTTCTTCTTATTATGGAAAGTTGTGTTGGAAATGTCAACAGATTTAAAGGATTTTTTCTTCGTTACATTTTGCAACAGAATCTTGTCAATAAAAATAAACAAGTGAATGAAAGAGGAAAAAGCAAGATAACCCCGAACAATATTCTATAAAAGATATTTCCATAAAGGAGTTGACGATTTGGTGTTGAACCAGCCTAATAAATCAACCTTAAACTACAAAAACTTATTGACCATGAATGAACAATTTCATATTGAATATTTTACTCCCAGTAAAAGTCCATACCCTTTTAAAATCCTTGCACACAGAGAATTGGATCCAGATTCCATGGCACATATTAATCCATATGCGGATGAAAATAGACGGTTTATCCAAACGTACGAAATCACCTTCCCAACCTATATTACCTTTTCTGTTATTGGGGATATGGTCGGCATGGCTCTGTGTTCTGAGGATGATATGTTTGAAGGGGACTCATTTCGCATTTATTCTCAATCACTTTATTATGACATGATCAATAAAAGCATCCCCTTTAAAGAACATTTCAACGAAAAAGTCATTCATTATGGGTTCCTGGATATATGGCATCAGATAGATATTCTTTCTTTCTCACAGCCGATTGTTAAAGAAATTCATCTTCACAAAGGAATTTATGCCGAGTAAAAGGCTTAATCAGTCAAAAAAACAAGGCTGACAAAATGCGTCAGCCTTGTTTTCAGGATACTTTTTTATCAGTCCAATCCTTTCACTTCAGGCAAATCTCCCTTTAACAGCTCCTCTTCCAAATTAACTCTAGGGGCTGCTACCGCATTCTTGCCAGCAAAGCTTTCCAGTAATTCCTTTACATCAATACCAGAGGAGGCTTTCAAAGATTCTTGGAGGGTAGCCATTAAATTCGTGGCATAGCCAGTGACCTTATTAGCACCGCTTGTTGCTCCGCTGCCGCTGCCTGTGTCAACAATGGTAATCTTGTCAATACTGCTGAGCGGTTTTGCCACTTCCTTCGCATATTCAGGAAGCATTTTCAAAATCATGTCCATGACGGCTGCCTGACCGAATTGTTCAAAGGCCTCGGCAATTTTCTGTTTCGCTTCCGCCTCGGCAACCCCTTTAAGTCGGATAATTTCAGCTTCACTGACACCTTGTGCTCTTTGGGCTTCGGCCTTCGCCAATCCATCCAAACGAATGCGTTCAGCGTCTGCTTTCGCCATCGCCTCAATCCGGTATTGATTTGCGTCCGCTTCAGTCAGCTGCTTCGTTTTTTCTGCGGAGGCTGCCTGCTCAACAGCATAACGGTCCGCATCCGCTTTCTTCTTCACTTCGGAATCATATTGCTTTTCACGACGCAGGATTTCCTTTTCCTCAAGCTCAATCTGCTTTTGACGTTCAACGATTTTGATTTGCATTTGCTGCTCTGTGACCTCTTGCTTGGAGCGAGCTGTTTCAAGATCATACGCCTGATCGGCCTTTGCCTTCGCGCTGTCCTGCTCGCGGCGGAACTCCGCAATCTTCAATTGATTGACCTTTTCTGCTTCCGCAATTTCTGTTGCTCTTTCTAGTTCGGCCTTTGTTGCTTCCTTCGCCGCTTCTGCTCGTTTAATCCGTGTTTCTTTGTCCGCTTCAGCTGTGGCAATATCTGCATCTCTCTTTACTTGCGCGATACGCGGTTTACCAAGTGATTCTAAGTAGCCATTCTTATCCCGTACATCCTTAATCGTAAAGGAAACAATCACAAGTCCCATTTTCGCCAAGTCTTGTGAGGCGACACGCTGAACCTCCTGAGAAAATTTCTCTCGGTTCTTGTAAATCTCCTCTACTGTCATTGAACCAAGGATAGAGCGCAGATGCCCTTCAAGTACTTCCCTTGCCTCGAGCTCCCTGTCCTCTTTCGTCTTGCCGAGGAATTGCTCAGCCGCTGTGGCAATCTCTGAGATGGTATTGCCGATTTTGATAATCGAGACACCATCAGCCATAACCGGCACGCCTTGTTCGGTATATACTTCCGGAGTGGAAACCTCAAGCTTGCTTGATAATAGGCTGAGCGGCTCAGATTGCTGGAATACAGGCAGCACGAATGTTCCGCCGCCGCGTACAATCTTGATTCGGTTCCCTGACTCATCAATATGTACATTTTTACTGCCGAGGAAGCTGCCTGTTACAATCAGCGCTTCATCGGGCCCTGCCGTCTTATATTTTGTAACGAAAACGCCAAGAAAACTTAAAAGTAATACAGCAATAATTCCTATACCGATATAGATTAATGTCATATTCAATCCCCTATCCTAAATTAGAATTTTCATAAGGGCTCACATATAAAACCCCATTTTGTATATCAATGATCAGCACCTCAGCATCAGCTGGAATGGGTTCCTTCTCAAAGCTTACAGCCGGCTTCGAAAAGGATCCGCTATTACTCGTGATGAGCACTTCTCCGAATCCATCCTCTGGAACGGAGATGATAACTTTCCCAAGCCGTCCCTTCAAAGCCTCCTCCGTGATTACCAAGGATTCTTGTGCAGTCGAGACTGGAACTAGAATAAACACATGAATAAACGCAACAATCATAAATGAGATAATGGCAGAAAAAATTGTGGCAAGAAGAGGTGACATAGAAGTAAAGGCAATAAACAAGTAACCGATGCCACAAAATATGGAAAAGAATGCGAGAACCAGAACAGGATTCAAAAATGGAGGTAATAAAAGTCCATCAAATAAATCATTAAAAAGGACTAATATGAAGGTCAAAGCCGTACTGATGATAACGCCATATAAGAAAAAATCCTGCAAAGTGTTAACCATGGACTACACCTCTCTATTTCCCGTAAAATCCTTTTAATGAAAAATCTTAATTCAGCGTATCGCGCAAAGCCTTCAATTCTGCTTCTATCAACCTGTCAGATTCCATTTTTTTAAATTCACGGTCAATATCAGCTTGGGTATTTCTCAGTTCCTCACTTACCTCTGCAAGAGCCTCGTATTCTAGAACCTTTTCTTCCATTCGCAAGAAGCCTTCCTTTGAAGAGGACTTTGTGTCAGTCTGTAGTGAACGATTGATCGCGGTTTGCGCTTTTGCAGCTAGTGCCCTTGTTTTCAAGGAATCTCGCTTAATCAGCAGTTCACGGTAATCAGCCGACATTTCCCGAAGCTTTTCTTGAAGCAATTGGACATTTTGGGTTGCTTGGTTTTGGAGATTCTGCATGGAAGCAAGCTCTGCCCCAAGATCAAGCTTATGCTGAATAGCCTGCTTAGCAAGCTCTTCTTTCCCCTCCTTCAGTGCTTCTAATGCTTGGGTATTTCGTTTCTCAATCAATGTCTTAAGATCCTCGACCTTTCTCTTAGCCAATTTCTCTTCAGCCATGACTTTAGCGGTTGTCCGTTCCGCCTCATCAATCTCTGCTTTCATTTCCCTTAAATATTGGTCGGCCATTTTGATTGGATCTTCAGCCTTCTCAATCAAGGCATACAGCTCTGAATTAACAATCGTCTTCATTCGCTTAAAAAATTCAAACATCTCATCATCCTCCCTCTTTATAATCTTACCTTATTTTACGGATGAATTTTTAAAAAGTTTCAAATTTTAGAAATTAATCCCACATCAAAAGACCCACTCTTAAGAATGAGAAATAGATAAACTCGTTTCCTGTGAAAATAGGCATATAAAAACGCTCATTTACTTCGTTATGCCTATCCTTTTCTGCTTAACCAATTCAAGAATCAGAAAGTTCACCCACGTAATGATGGGGATAGAAAAAATAAGTTCCAACAGATTTGTTTGACCGATACCAAACAATCTCGCTTCATCATTATAAATAAATAAAATCCACGTTATAGCTGTTAATAATACTGTATTTACTCCTAATGCAATCAATAATGCCCTCCATTTTTTATGGTTTCTCTTCAGCATTAAAACAGACACATATACAGAAACGACAAGAGAAAAGAAGATGATGAATATATTCATATCTCACTGCCTTTACAATATTTTTCAAAATAAAGAGCTAAACCTCATAGAGATTTAGCCCCTTATTATTCACTGCAATGTCCCCTACTTTGTTTTCTTCACCTTTAAGGTGTATGGAGTGATGGAGGCAGCTCCATAGGCATCTGTGACTTTAATATAATAGGTGCCTTTTTTCAGTTTGATTGGCAGGGTTTCCGTATCATTTTGGCCATAGCGATCAGAGCCCGCTACCTTTTTGCCCTTTTGATAGACTTCAATCTTACCATCAAGCTCCTTACCGCCCTCTAAAAGAATCTGTCCTTCGAAATTCTTGTTGAAATTAATCTTATACCAATCCTCATCTGCCTTCTTCTGGTTGTAAATATTGATTCGTCCTGATTTTTCCCATCTGCCGGAGGATGTGTTTTTCATGCTTATTGGCTTGGATGGAACATTCTTTTTGATCACAGAACCTGCATCCTCATCCTTATGATTTAACAGCTTCATCTCAAATGTATATTGGATTAAGCTAAACGGCACGTAATAGTAGTCAGCTGCAATATGGATGAAATACGTCTTGTTCTTATCAAGGTATTGAGACCCCATTCCAAATGGAATGATATTCGGGGATTCCTGTTCTTTATAGTCCAGTTTTTTGTTCTTATTTTTATCTTCGTAAATCAAAATATAGGCATCAACAGGACTTTTAATTTGTTTTGGGAGTCCCTTTGTTTTCGGACTTGATTGGTCAAGTGTCATCGTATAAGCACCTGATGTTTTCGGCTGGTAATAGAAGAATTCTTCATCAAAATTTTTGCCGAAATCGCCTTGGAATTTCATAGCCGGCAGCTTCTTGATTTTAGAAATGTCATTATTATTCTCATATTTATCGGAAGGAGCCGCTAGGAACTTGGATGTAAAGGAGTACGGCTTTTCGCTGTATCGTCCGTTCCAATCATCCATTGTGAGATTTAAATAATACGTCTCACCTTTCTCTAGTGATAAATACATCTTGTTGGAGAGATTACTAGATAGGAAATCAATGTTAAATCCAATCATATCAAGATATCTCAGTTTCTTACCTGTATCTTGATCCTGATATTTACCGATTTGATAAGCCTGTGCCAAATGATTAGCCTTGCCAAAATCAAAGGCATAGACCCCTGTCTTTGTTGCAGTGAAACGATACCAATCAGTATCACCCCTCGATTGGAGATAGCCTGATTGCTTGTTTGTCAGTTTATATGGCTTTGCCATCTCATCAAGCACATCAATTATGAGACCATCATCAGGAGAAGTCTCATATTCTTCCTCCGAAATGAACTCAAAGATATTCGTGATTCCATCTTCATCAGCCGGCATAGAAATCTTTGTCACCTTAAACTCATATGGATCGGCATTTTGCGGAACAGTGCCTTGAATTAAAGAAGAGGATCCTTCATACTCCCCAGAATCTGAGAACATAATGAAAAAGAAATCAAAACTCATTGATTCATAACGATTGGATACCTGAATTGTGTAGGTTGTATTCGGGTCTGCTTCCAGTACATCTGATTCGCTTTCGCCAATGCCTCCGTTATTGATTTCAAGAATGAGCTCGCTCCCATCCTCCCCATCAAACTCGCCTTCCTCTTCATCCATTTCCGTTCCGTTTTCTGTCTCTGCTCCGTCCTCGTATTCCTCTTCTTCATCTTTATAATCTGCAAACACTTGAATACTGACATCGCTTCCTGGCTGAGCAGCCAGCTCGAGCTTAATCATCTCAGGCTTATTCCCCGTTGTGAATTGGTAGAAATCATCATCTCCGTTTTTACCGAGGAGATACATACCTTTATTTTTGGTGCTGTATGGTAAGCTGCCAATTGCGATAGGTGTGTCTATTGTTGATTCATCCGCTTTAGGGCTTGTTTTCTTAACGGATAATTCATACTCAGACAGCTTGCTGCCTTTTACATCATAGTTGCCCGAGATATCCTTGACCCCAATAGCCAGTGTCCCGTCATACGGAGCAGTGAAATAATAGCCTTCTGTCTTTCCTTCCTTTACATCGTTAATTAGCTTTACCTTTTGTTTTTTGCCATCCTTTGAATAAACATTGACATACAGCTGGGAATCAAAAACCTTTGATTCCTTTAGATTAATTTGATAGGTTTCCCCTTTTTTAACGGTTTTCTTGACCCAATGCTGATCTAATGGCTTTGTAAAGACCCGTTTGGACGTGTATTTTGCTCCGCTGAAGGTTTTGGCCTTCTTCAGGATAGTGTCTTTATTCCATGCCTCAACAGAAAGGGAAGGAATATCTTTTTTCTTAAACTTCAATGCGGCTACTGGGTTGACCATGCCATACCCATACTTGGCATCGAATCCTTTTGCGCCAAGATCTGTGGCAGTCTTCTTCAGAATATATTCGACTTGTGCAGCGTTTAGGCTTGGATATTTTGATAACAAAAGTGAGACTGTTCCTGTCACCATTGGAGTTGCCATAGATGTTCCGCTCAATGCTTCAAAGGTTGATTTCTTCTCGAGTGAGTAAGTCGGAGCATAAATATTATCCCCAGGTGCAACTAAATCAGTCGAAACTCCATAAGAGGAGTATTCGGTCAACGTTTTATTCTTATCGACAGCACCAACACTAATAACTCCTGCATAGGATGCCGGATATTGAGGATAATCCCCACCTTCATTCCCTGCTGCCGCTACCATGACTATTCCAGCCTTCCGAGCCTTTTCTACAGCGGCCTCCATGATTGGCGAGCTATAATAAGAACCAAGACTCATATTGATAACCTTGACTTTCTTTTTGATCGCTTGGAGGATTCCTTCAGCTACCGTATAATCCGTCGTAAAGAAATCACGGTTAAAGACATCAATGGAAATAAGATCGGACTGTGGATTAATGCCGTATCCCCCAACCCCGTTATTCTTCTCCCCTGCAATAATCCCTGCAACATGTGTCCCATGGTTATCAGCCATAGGCGCATTAATTGGATTGATGGCATTATAGCTTGATTTAATCTTGTTCTTTAATTCAGGATGGTTTTTATCTATCCCAGTATCAATAACTGCAACAGATACTTTATTCTTACCGGCTAATTTCTGAGCAGCCGGCAGGTTTAATAATTTGTTGAAGTACTGCTTGCTCACTTTTGGGTCTGTCTTGACCGATGATAATTTGAATTTCACTCCTGGACTGACAGACTGCACATTCCCAGCCTTGCTTAGTTTGGCAAGAGCTTCACGTGCTGCACTTGTTTTTTTGAATTTAATGACACTGTAGCCAAGCGCGCTATAATCCTTTTTAAAAGAGACATCCTTTGCCCGGTATAAGTGACTGATCTTTCCCGAGTATTTAACAATGAGTGTGTCCTCCTGCAAATACTCCTCATGTTTTTGCCCCGTTTTCTTCTGCGGCAATTCTAAATTTGCTTGGACTGACCGGTCAAGTGATGATTTCCCAAAACCTGCCGCATAAGTCCCCCCTGCAGCTGACATCGTTAACATGCCAGCTGCCATAACGGCGATTAGCTTCTTCATTGTTTCTCCCTTCCTCTTTCTGTATTTCTTACATATTACAAATTCGTGACAACATTACCAAATCCTTTCATTTATTTCATTTTTATTTCGACAAATATCTACATCCCAATACATAAAAAAACCCCTTGCCATTCTATGGCAAGGGGTTAATTCTCTTTATTAAGCTTTCATGATTTTGATTGTATCATCCTCAAGTACCGCCTTGAAGGCTTTAACCTCAGGGTGGTCAAAGATAGAATCTGCAATGGCATCTTCCAATCTTTCTTGGATTACTCTGCGCAATGGACGGGCACCGAATGCTGGATTATATCCCAATTCAGCCAATTTCGCTTTCACTTCATCTGTCACTTCAAGTGTTAATCCTTCCTCTTTGAGCATTCCGTCAAGCTCATCAAGCATAAGATCGACGATTTGAAGTAAGTCTTCTTTACTTAAGGACTCGAACTGAATGATATTGTCGAGCCTGTTTAAGAACTCAGGCTTAAAGTATTGGCTAAGCTGCTGCAGAATATTGACTTCCTCCTGTACGGAATCTGCCTCAAATCCTACTTTATTCACTTTATCCATCACGCCGGCATTGCTGGTCATGATGATTACAGTATCTTTAAAGTTAACGGTATGTCCTTGACTGTCTGTTAAACGGCCGTCCTCAAGGATTTGCAGGAACATATGCATCACATCTGGATGAGCTTTTTCAATTTCATCTAAGAGGATGATGCTATATGGTTTACGACGTACCTTCTCAGTTAATTGACCGGCTTCTTCGTGGCCGACATAGCCTGGAGGAGAACCAATCAATTTAGACACGCTGTGTTTTTCCATATATTCACTCATATCGAGGCGTATCATTGAATCTTTTGTACCAAAGAGTTCCTCTGCCAATGCTTTAGAAAGCTCGGTTTTACCTACGCCAGTTGGTCCTACGAATAAGAAGGAGCCGATTGGTCTGTTCTTTGCTTTCAAGCCTGCACGGCTGCGGCGGACGGCTTTTGCCACTTTCTCGACGGCTTCTTTTTGACCAATGACCTTCTTTTTAAGCTCGGCTTCAAGATTGTTCATGCGCTTGGCTTCATCCTCTTGAAGCTTGCCGACTGGGATACCGGTCTTCTCTTCGATAATACTTTGGATATGATCGACGGTAACGACCGGTTTTTCTCCAGTCCCATCTTGGAGCATTTTTTCTAATTTTTCTTCTTCATCACGAAGTTTAGCTGCTTGTTCATAGGCTTCATTTCGAAGTGCCTCTTCTTTCTCTTTGTGAATTTCAGCCAAACGTTTTTGAGCGGTTTCTTCCTCGACACCCTCGATAGTCAAGTTCAATCTTGAACCGGCTTCATCCATCAAGTCAATGGCCTTATCTGGAAGGAAACGATCCTGGATATAGCGATGGGAAAGCTCTACCGCTGCCACTAGGGCATCGTCCTTGTATTCCACATGATGATAGGATTCATACCGTTCCTTTAATCCTTTGAGAATGCGAAGCGCTTCCTCGGTAGTAGGCTCATCAACCTGCACAGGCTGGAAACGACGCTCTAATGCTCCGTCCTTCTCGATTTGACGATACTCATTCAATGTTGTCGCACCGACAAGCTGCATTTCACCGCGGGCCAATGCCGGTTTCAGAATATTTCCTGCATCCATGGATCCTTCGGCTGACCCAGCCCCGACAAGCTGGTGAATTTCATCAATGAATAAGATGATGTTCTTTCGTGATTGAAGCTCGGAAATCAGCTGTTTCATTCTCTCTTCAAATTGCCCGCGGATTCCTGTATTGGAGACGAGTGAGGCAACATCCAACAAATAAACTTCCTTCGTTTTCAATTTCGCCGGCACATTGCCCTCTGCTATCTTCAGTGCCAATCCTTCGGCAATGGCTGTTTTACCTACACCAGGCTCACCAATTAGTACGGGGTTATTTTTCGTACGTCTATTTAAGATCTCAATGACACGCTTTACTTCTTTATCACGGCCAATGACTGGGTCAATGAGACCTGCTTTAGCATTCTGTGTCAGATTACGGCCATATTGGTCAAGCAATCCCCCTCCTCTGCCGCCTTGAACGGTTTGAGGCGGTTCTTGTGCTCGCTGTTCCTGACCAGGCATTTGAAAGCCGCCTTGATTGAAATCATTTGAAAATGGGTTGAAGGAAAATGGATTCATCGCATTCATATTTAATCCATTCATCTTTGTTCCCAGCTTTTGTCGTTCTTCTTTATAGCAAGAAGAGCACAAATGGTGATTTTCCTGATGACCATTAATACGGAGCTGCATTTGAACAGTTGCTTGATTTTTTTGGCATTTTTCACATAACATATGTGACTCCTCCTCCATTACGTTTCATTTTATTCATTTCATCTTTTGTTTTAGTGAAAGGTCTTAGTTTGTCTGATTAATACCGAGTTTGACTTTGACTATATTTGACCTTTGACTTCATTATACTCTGACCTTCTTTGACTTTCAAGTATTTTGTCTCGTTTTTCTTCTTCCATCATTCATCTGCAAAAAAGCCCTGCAAGGAATGTACCTTGCAGGGCTTTTCATGTTCAAGCCATTAATTCGTTACAGCTTCTTTTGATTGTTGATTTCGGATAGTCGCCTGTGCCGCTGCCAGTCTCGCAAGCGGTACACGGTATGGTGAGCAGCTCACATAATCAAGCCCTGTCCTGTAGCAGAAATCAATGGAAAGCTTCTCTCCTCCGTGTTCACCACAAATACCAGTTTTCAGCTCCGGTTTTGCCTTTCTTCCTAATTGGACACCTAGTTCTACCAATTTGCCAACCCCGTTTTGATCAAGGACCGCAAATGGGTTATCAGGCAATACCTTTTCTTCTATATAAGTCTGCAGGAATTTCCCCTCCGCATCGTCACGGCTGTAACCAAAGGTCGTCTGTGTTAAATCATTTGTACCGAATGAGAAGAAATCTGCTTCCTCCGCAATTTCATCCGCTGTTAAAGCCGCACGCGGAATCTCAATCATGGTTCCAACCGTATAAGTGAATGTAAGACCTGTTTCCTTTTCAACCTCCTGTGCCGTATCAATGACGAGCTGTCTCATTTGTCTAAGCTCATTCACATGTCCGACAAGCGGAATCATGATTTCTGGTTGTACAGGGAGTCCCTTCTTCATGATGGATGCAACGGCATAGAATATGGCTTTTGCTTGCATACCATAGATTTCAGGATGAATCATTCCTAAACGGCAGCCCCTATGACCTAGCATTGGATTAAACTCATCCAATTGGCGGACTTTCTTTAATAATGCTTCTTTCTCTGCTAGTTCTGAGCTATCAGGTTCTATGATTTGCAGCTTTGTCACATCGACCAGCAATTCTTCCTTGTCCGGCAGGAACTCATGCAGAGGAGGGTCAAGCAGACGAATCGTCACCGGATTTCCCTCCATTGCCTCAAATATCCCTTCAAAATCCTCCTGCTGCATCGGAAGGAGATGGCTCAGAGCTTCCTCCCGCTCAGGCAAGGTTTCTGCCAAGATCATGCTTTGGACAAAAGGAACCCTTTTTGCATCCATAAACATATGCTCCGTCCGGCAAAGACCGATACCGCCCGCTCCGAACTCAAGTGCCTTTCTTGCATCTTCTGGATTATCAGCATTGGCTCTGACACCAAGGTCTCTCAATTCATCAGCCCATTTTAATAAGGTCTTAAATTCCTCGGAGAGTTCAGGCTCAATCATCGGTATTTCACCAAGCATGATTTCCCCAGTTGAACCGTCAATCGTAATGGTCTCTCTATGTTTAACGACTACCTCGCCAACCTTGAACTGCTTCTCTTTCAAATCAATCTTCAATGCATCACAGCCGCAAATGCAGGCTTTTCCCATCCCACGGGCAACAACGGCTGCATGACTTGTCATCCCGCCCCTGCTAGTAACGATCGCCTGAGATGCGACTATTCCGTGAATATCATCTGGTGTTGTTTCCGGACGGACGAGAATGACCTTCACTCCCTCTGAAGCCAACAGTTCTGCTTCATCTGCATCAAAGACAACCTGACCAGTAGCCGCGCCTGGAGATGCTGGAAGACCTTTAGCCAGCTGCTTTCGCACGTGGGTATCATCTATGCGGCGGTGAAGCAGCTGATCAAGCTGTTCTGGATCGACACGCAAAAGAGCGGTCTCTTTATCGATGATTCCTTCTTGTTCCATTTCAACTGCGATGCGGATGGCTGCTTGCGCAGTTCGCTTCCCATTTCTTGTCTGCAAAATGAATAAGTTCCCGCGTTCAACCGTAAATTCAATATCCTGCATGTCCAAATAATGACTCTCCAGCTTTTTACATGTATCAGTAAATTGCTTGAACACTGCCGGCATATCCTTTTCCAATGCCTGAATGGGTTCAGGTGTCCGTATTCCTGCCACGACATCCTCCCCTTGGGCATTGATTAAATATTCTCCATATAAGATATGCTCACCTGTAGAAGGGTTCCGTGTGAAGGCGACACCTGTGCCGGAATCTTCGCCCATGTTTCCAAAGACCATACTTTGAATATTAACAGCAGTCCCCAAATGATCAGGAATCTTGTTTAAACGTCTATACACTTTCGCCCGCTGATTATTCCAAGAATCGAATACAGCATTAACAGCCAGGAATAATTGCTGTTCGGGATCTTCCGGGAAGGCCTGCTTCGTATGCTTTTGCACGATTTTTTTGTAGCCTTCAATGATTCCCATCCAATCCTCTGCTGTCATTTCAGGATCATGCTTATAGCCTTTCTCTTCTCGTGTTTCCTCCAAATATTGTTCAAAATAAAAAGTATCAACGCCTAAAACAACATCAGAGAACATTTGAATGAAGCGGCGGTAAGAATCATAAGCAAAGCGAGGATTATTCGTCAGCTTGGCCATCCCGACGACCGTTTCCGCATTCATGCCCAAATTCAAAATGGTATCCATCATTCCCGGCATGGAAAAAACAGCCCCAGAACGAACGGATACAAGGAGCGGGTTCGCTGGATCGCCTAATTTCTTGCCTGTTATGCTCTCTAATTCAGAGAGAGCCTTTAAGATTTGTGTCTTAACCTCAGAAGAAATCGTTTTATCATTTTCATAATAGGAGTTACAAGCCTCCGTGCTGATGGTGAACCCGAACGGTACGGGTAATCCAATGTTCGTCATTTCTGCCAGGTTGGCACCCTTGCCTCCAAGCAATTCCTTCATAGTGCTGTTTCCTTCATTGAATAGATAGACGAATTTGGTCATTATTTGTAACTCCTTTCACTTTTTAAAATATCAAGTATGACGCTGGCTGTTTCTTCAACAGCTTTATTAGACACATTAATAACAGGGCAGCCGACCCTTTTCATTATTTTCTCGGCATAATCCAGCTCCTCAAGAATTCTCTCATAGCTTGCATAACTGGCCTGAGAGGTAAGCCCTAAAGATTTAAGCCGCTCTTTCCGAATGGCATTGAGCTTGTCCGGCGTAATAATAAGCCCGAAGCATTTACTTTTTTTGATCTTAAATAGTTCCTCCGGCGGAGTTACCTCAGGTACAAGGGGAACATTGGCTACTTTGTATCTCTTATGGGCTAGATACATGGAAAGAGGTGTCTTGGAGGTTCTTGATACACCAATTAATACAATATCGGCATTCAATACACCTCTAGGGTCTCTTCCATCATCATATTTAACGGCAAATTCAACCGCTTCAACCTTGCGGAAGTAATCATCATCAAGCTGTCTCATCAAGCCTGAGCGATGGGTTGCCTCCTTATGAAATTTCTCTTCAAAGGCATTCATTAATGGGTATAGCAAATCAACGGCCCGGATATTCTCCAAGGCTGCCCGGCGGTCCAGGTATTCCTTTAAGGATGGGATAACAATCGTATAAGCAATTATTGATTTCTGCTGTCTTGCCATGTTAATAATCTCATCAATATCCTCTTCGCTTTGAACGAATGAGTTTCTCCTGATATCCACATGACCCCCATTGAATTGCGTTGAAACGGCTTTTACCACAAATTCTGCTGTTTCTCCAACGGAATCAGAGACAACATAAACGACTTCTCTTTTCTCCAAATTTATGTTCATCTCCTTTCTGGCTTAATAACATATTCTATGTATGAACCTTGTCAATTTAAAGGGATAAACGCACAAATAAACGTCTCTCCTTCTTAATTGTGCCATACTATTTGAATTTAGTATATAACATTTATGCTTTAGTTGCCTAATATTTTGCGCAAGATTAATTATTTGTAAAAATCAAACTTTTGTCAGACAACTCTTTCCAGTCATAGTAAAATAGAAATACAGAACGTTTACGACAATGGAGAGATTATAATGAACCGAAAAACGAACCGATTGCTTGTTCTATCCTTTGATTGCTTGTCAGCTCTGGATTATCCCTATTTATGCCATCTTCCTCATTTCAAGGACATACTGGACAGGGGGTCTATCGCTCCAAAGGTACAAACCATCTATCCTTCTTTAACTTATCCCTGCCATACAACCATTGTGACAGGCAGATATCCAAAGAATCATGGAATTATCAATAATACGCTCATTCAGCCCGGTCGCCATTCTCCTGATTGGAACTGGTACCGTAGGAAAGTGAGGGGTACGACCCTTTACGATGAAGCGCAAAAGGCAAACATGAAAACAGCTGCGCTGCTTTGGCCAGTAACAGGCCGCGCCGGTATCGATTATAATTTACCTGAGATATTTCCAAATCGTTGGTGGCAAAACCAGCTGCTTGTCTCTTTGTTCAGCGGAACTCCCGCCTATCAATGGGAGCTGAATAAACGGTTTGGTCAGTTACGAAATGGACTGAATCAGCCTGAGCTGGATGATTTCGTACTCGCATCAGCCGTCCATACAATTGAAACATACGAGCCTGCCTTGATGATGGTTCACTTCACTGATTTAGACTCTATGCGGCATTATCATGGCTTTTCCTCAGCGGAAGCAATAGATGCGATTAAACGACTCGATATCAAGCTAGGCAAGATAATGGATGCCTTAAAGCGGAAGAGTCTTTTTGAGGAAACAACCATTATTGTCCTTGGAGACCATAGCGCACTAGATGAAAACAAAGCGATTCATATGAATGTACTTCTGAGGGAAAATGGCTGGCTTAACGTGAATAAACGCGGCCAGATTACAAAGTGGAAGGTATACGGCAAATCATGTGACGGCTCAGCATATATTTATATGAATGACAAGAATGACAAAGCCTTATATGACCACGTTAAAGCCTTTCTTTATTCATTGCAGCAAAATCCAGCAAATGGGATTGAAGAAGTGCTAACCGGACAGGAGGCGGAGGCAATGGGTGCTGACCCTAATTGTGCCTTTATGCTGGAGGCAAGACGCGGCTTCTATTTTCTCGATGATGCCATCGGAGATTTCCTCAATCCGATTCATCAGCATGATCAGCAAAAGAAGCATACATTGGCTACCCATGGCTATTCGCCAAAAAAGGATCACTACCATACTATTTTTATGGCAGCAGGAAAAGGAATCAAGCAAGGTGTAACAGTTTCTTCCATGAATTTAGTTGACATCGGTCCTACGCTTGCCGCCTTACTTGGCTTAAATCTTGGCAAAACCGACGGACATGTCATACAAGCGCTTTTAACCAATGATTAAGGGAGTGAATCTGATGAAGAAATTAACGAAGCGGGAGAAAAGCTGGGCGATGTATGACTGGGCCAATTCCGCCTATTCGATTGTTGTCGTGACAGCTATCTTTCCGCTCTATTTTAAAGCCTCCGCATCGGAGGCTGGTCTGGCCGCCTCCACTTCAACGGCTTATTGGGGATATGCCAATTCCATTGCCACTCTCCTTGTCTCTATTCTCGCTCCATTGCTTGGAACCATCGCTGATTTCAAAGGCTTCAAGAAACGCTTTTTTACATTCTTCTTTCTATTAGGTATTCTCTTTACGATGCTTCTGGCATTCGTACCATTTGACCAGTGGATTTTCTTATTGATTTGCTTTGTCTTAACGGCCATTGGCTTTGCTGGAGCCAACATCTTTTATGATGCCTTTTTAGTGGATGTTACGTCAGAGGAGCGGATGAGCCGAACATCTGCATATGGGTATGCAACCGGCTATATCGGGAGTACGATTCCTTTTATTATTGGTATTGGACTCATTATGTCTGCGCAAATGGAGTTGATTCCTCTTTCATTGACCGTTGCCATGCAGGCAGCTTTCTTCATAACTGCCTTATGGTGGGGATTGTTCACGATACCTTTTCTTAAGAACATCGAGCAGGTCTATTATATTGACCCAGTGCCAAGCCCTGTCCGAACGAGTTTCAAACGCCTGTACTTGACGTTTAAAAATATTCAATCATATAAAAGCTTGTTTTTATTTCTGCTTGCCTATTTCTTCTACATAGACGGAGTCCATACCATCTTAACGATGTCCACAGCCTATGGATCAGATATGGGGTTAAGCTCAACCACCCTTCTGATTGTCCTGTTTGTCACCCAGGTTGTAGCCGCGCCTTTTTCAATTCTTTATGGCTGGCTGGCAGGAAAATACAATGAGAAAATAATGATTTTATTCGGCATTATCATCTATACATTCATCTGCATCTATGCCTTCTTTATGGATTCAGCCTTGGATTTCTGGATCTTAGCCTTACTTGTCGGCACATCACAGGGTGGCATACAGGCGCTTAGCCGCTCCTATTTTGCCAAACTAGTACCGAAGGAATCCTCCAATGAGTTTTTTGGCTTCTATAATATTTTCGGGAAGTTTGCCGCTATTACTGGTCCATTCCTAATGGGTGTGACGACACAATTGACCGGTCAAACGAATATGGGTGTATTCAGTCTCATCATCCTCTTTGTTATTGGGGCTGTCATTCTTATTAAAGTGCCTGCCCATCAGCCGAAAGCACCGGCGGTACCTGAGGCGGACGTTCCTCCCGGCCATTAGATAACTTGAAACAACAGCAGCCACTTTCCTCTGAAAGCGGCTTTAGACTGTGGACAAAATCAGATTAGGATTGCGTCTACGAACAAGCATGGAATAATGTTGATGACTGTTGGAGACTAAAAAAATGTTATGCAAGCGATGCAAAATTGCTGTCATGAACTGAGTGTTCTCCTGCAAATGAAAACCCAGCCCATTATTAAAAAAAGCCATTTCAGTAAAATGAAATGGCTCAAGCTTTTATGATAAATCTATCTCTAAAGAAATAGGGCAATGGTCGCTTCCCATGATATCAGAATGAATTCTTGCTTCTGTAATCTTGTCAGCAATGGAGCTTTGGACGATGAAGTAGTCGATTCTCCACCCGATATTGCGTTCACGAACACGGCTCATGTATGACCACCATGTATAATGGTCCGTCAACTGTGGATACAGATGGCGGAAAGAATCCACAAAGCCTGCTTCAAGCAGCTCCGTCATCTTTTGTCTTTCTTCATCCGTAAATCCTGAATTTCCACGATTGGATTTCGCATTCTTCAAATCAATTTCCGAATGTGCGACGTTTAAATCACCCGTTAGGATAACCGGCTTCTTCTCGCCAAGACCTACTAAATACTCCTTCAAGAGCTTCTCCCAGGTAAGGCGGTAGCCAAGTCTTGCTAAATCACGCTGTGAATTTGGCACATAGACATTCACCAGGTAATAGTCTTTGAATTCGACCGTAATGGCTCTGCCCTCTACATCATATTCATCCCTTCCAATGCCGTACGAGACAGATATTGGCTCTTCCTTTGTGAAGACAGCCGTACCGGAATACCCTTTCTTCACGGCATAATTCCAATATTGATGATACCCTTCAAGCTCAAGGGTGATTTGCCCCTCCTGCAGCTTTGTTTCCTGAACACAGAATACGTCTGCATCAAGGGTTTCGAAAACATCTAAAAACCCTTTCCCCACACACGCTCTTAAACCATTCACGTTCCATGATACTAATTTCATCTATCTCTTAATCCCCCTATAATTTCTCTCTTCTGTTCATAACACGACATGATTCATTATACCAAACAAGACTAATTTAGCGCTTTCTGGATACCTTAGTCATTAAAAGGAGGGATGAATAAATGGGAAGAAAAACGAAAATCATGGTCCCTGAATCAAGAGAGGCACTTGACCGGCTAAAAGCAAAAATTGCCCATACAGATGATCCTAATCAAGCAAAATATGAAGTGGCAAAAGAAAAAAACATCCCGCTGTCACATGGCTACAACGGGAAGATTACGGCTGAAAATGCCGGCAGGATTGGAGGCGCCTTAGGAGGCGGAATGGTGAAGGAATTAACGAGATTGGCAATGGAGCAGTTGAAATCTAATTCGGCGCATCCTAAATCATAGGCTTCTCACATATTCCCGTACCATATTATTCATGTTCATAGCAAGCAGCAAATAATTTTCAGCAAGAACCTTTTCACGGTATCCCTTTCCATCTGTATCCTTGATGATGGATAATTGGATGGCTCGTCCACAATTATACGAGTCATCCGCCTCCTTCAATTTCTTATGGGCAAGCTCTATTTCACCTGCATTGGCTGCAGCAAATGCTTCTATGGCTGTACTGCTGCAGTCTTCCCCGCATAAGTACAAGGCTTTGATCAATTTTTCTTCTCCTTGCATAGCGAATCCCCCTCATCATTCATTACTAACATGTATGATGAAAGAGCCCATATTAGAAGCAAACCTGTCTATTTTAGTTGATTTTTCCGTTCAAAATACCGTTCTTCGGCACGTTTATACAATTTGATTTCCTGATCTGTTTCTGGAATGACAGCTGGTACAGGTGATGGTCTCCCATCTTCATCGACTGCAATCATCGTTAAATAGGCTTCTGAAGTGAGTCTGCGCTCTCCTGTCATCAAATTCTCTCCTTCCACCCTCACATAAACGACCATTGATGTTTTATGAGCCCATGTGACAAAAGCCTCAAGATTAATGGCTTCTCCTGACTTAATGGGAGCATGAAAATCAAGCGAATCTCCTGATGCCGTTACAACGGGCTTCCGGCAATGTCTCATCGCCGCAATACCGGCTATTTTATCGACATAAGCCATTACCTTACCACCAAACACGGTCCCATAATGATTCGTGTCAGCAGGCAGGATCAAATCAGTTAAATACGTTAAAGAATCTTTCACTTTCTTAGCTTCATTATGCATAAAGTTCTAGTCTCCTGTTTGATAATATCTTCCTCTTTAATTTACTATATTTTCATGGAGACTTCCATTTAGTTCAATCCGATCAATACGTATATTTGTAAACGAAAGGATATTTCATGTACAAACAAGTAGTATGTTTCTTGAGAAGGAAGGACGAAATCTTGATGCTGAACAGGGATTATGCACCTGTGCAAGGCCTTTGGAACGGGGTTGGAGGGAAAAAGAGGGAAAACGAACTACCGCTTGATTGTGCGATTAGAGAAGTTGAAGAGGAAACAGGAATTGTTTTATCAGCAAATGAAATTGCATTTAAGGGTATCGTCACATGGAATTCAGACAAGGAGGTTCATGGAGGGCTATATGTTTATTTAGCAGAAATGCCGAATGACTTTACCTATGAAACACCGAGAAAGACATCAGAAGGGATTCTCGATTGGAAAAAGATCTCTTGGCTGTTAAACTCTGATAACTTAGGGACAGGAGAAATGATTCCTCACTATTTACCTAATCTGCTAGATCAGTCAAAGCCGCTAAAGCATATCTGTACGATTCGTCAAAGAAGATTAACAGACTATGAATATACATGCCTTGATGAGCACGAATAGGCCGGGAGTACAGAGTACTCTCCCGGCTTCGTCGTGCAAATCTATTATTATTTACACATGGACACGAAATATTTCAGTAATCTCTCCATACTGAAATCATGCTCACTCAGTTCCTCTGGATGAAATTGAGTGCCGATAATCGGCTCAGCTTTTCCTTCAAATGCCTCAATTAAGCCATCCTCCGCTTTAGCTGCGCATCGCAACCCACCGCCAAGTTCTTTCACTCCTTGGTGATGGAAGCTGTTTACCTCTGCTTTATCTTTTTTCAAAATATCATAGAAACGGGTATCCTTTTCGACGGTTACTTCATGGACGGTCACAGGCCGTTCAACATCTGTTAAGTGATCGAGATTACGAATTGGATCCTCTTCATCAAGATGCTGGTGTAAGGTGCCGCCCAAAGCCACATTGATTAAATGGGATCCTCGGCAAATGCCAAAGAGAGGCTTTTTATGCTTCCTTGCCTCCTTAATGATGGCAAAGTCCGATTCATCGAGCCGCTCATCTGTCACGCCAAGATCTTCACTCGGCTCCTCCCCGTAAAACTTCGGATGAATATCGATACCGCCCGTCAATAAGACACCATCGACCATGGAAATCCAGGTCTTGGCCAGTTCCTCATTCCCTAGCGGAAAGATAATAGGGATTCCTCCGGCCTTTTTCACAGCCTCTGAATACTGTAAATAAATGATGGTGCTTTCAATTCCTTCTATTTCATATAAATTACTGGTTAATCCGATTATAGGTTTATCTTTCATCAATATTACCTCCTAATAATCGGATATTCCCCCTTTTTTGGTGAAATAATCTTCCTATGAAAAAAGATTCATAAAAAGGCATCTGCCTTCCTATGAATCTTTTTCAGACTATATAGTCATATACATTAATGAATATTCTTCTTCTCGAAATTGCCGCCCATCACATCCGTTACATTTTCAATAGCAATAAAGGCATTTTCATCAATATCATTAACAATATCCTTCAGTTTCGTTAACTCTAATCTTGTCAGTACACAGTAAATCATTTGAGTATCCTCATGCAAATATCCGCCTTTTGCATAAATAAAGGTCGTGGACCTGCCAAGACGATCCTGAATGGCCTGAGATATCTCTTCAAATTCCTTCGAGATAATGGTAACGGAACGAGATTCGTTCAAGCCCTCCACAACAATATCCATTAACTTTGCGGCTATATAATAGGTAAACATAGAATACATGGCAGAATCCCAGCCATACACAAATCCCGCAATTAGGAAGATAAAGAAGTTAATAAACATAATGATCTGTCCGACTGGCAGACGCAATTTCTTTGAGACAAGAATGGCAACAATCTCAGTTCCATCCAGTGATCCCCCGGCACGGATAACAATCCCGACGCCAAGACCTAATATTAAGCCCCCAAATAGAACAGCGAGGATTTTCTCATCTGTAAAAGGTTCCGCATGGTGGAAAAGAGCCGTACTCACAGAAAGCACGAGGATTCCATATGCGGTAGAAAAGGCAAATGTTTTTCCGATTTGCTTATACCCTAAAAATAAGAACGGCAGGTTAATCACGAAGATGAAAATACCAAGCTGAACCTTCGTCAATTCAGAGAGGATAATGGATATACCGGTTATCCCGCCATCAACGACGCTATTTGGAACGAGGAAATATTCAAGCGATACCGCCATAAGAACGGCACCGAATGTTATGAACAGGAATCTTAATAACAGCCTCCACAGTGGAGCCCTTTTGTGTTTTTTGGACAAGGTTCTCCCTCTTTTCTAAATAATATAAATAGATTTCTTTCTACTTCTTTTCAGCGGTTTGATAAACCGCTAACTTTCTCAGCACTCTGTAAATAACCCTTAGTTCATCATCATCAAGCAAGCTGGCATATTTCAGCAGGACCTCTTTCGAATGAATTTTGCCCTTTTTCAAGACTTCCTCACCTTCATCAGTTAATCTCACCAATACTGAACGGCGATCCTTCTCATCTTGAACTCTCGAAACAAGATCATTCTGTACAAGCCTCTCAAGCATCACTGTAATGGCACTTGATTTCACATCCAATTCTTCGGCTAAATTCTTCACATTAGTCACTTTTTCCTTTTGAATCTTACTTAGGAGGTGAAATTGCGAGCCTGTAATCCCCAGCTCCCTTAATTCATTCAGCTCAGATATCAAACCTTTTATAACCGGTATAAGCCATTCTTCCATTTGATTCAGGATAACCTCTTGATTATTCAAGCCATTGACCCTCGCATTCATGAAATTTTTCCCAAAGGATAAATATATTTTATCATATAATAATCAATAATGTTAATAATTAAACTATTTAATGAATTGGCGAAAAGATAGGGAAGAAAAGCTAAGCTTTCTTCCCTAGTGTACTTATTAGATTGCGTGAGACTTAGAAGCCGCCCCAATTTCAATCACCCAGTTGAATGGGTCTTCAACTTTACCAGTTTGAATGCCAGTCAAAGTATCATACAGCTTTTGAGAAACTTCTCCTATCCGGCCTCCGTTAATCTCAAGCAGCTCGCCTTCCCATAACAGTTCGCCAATCGGAGAAACGACCGCAGCTGTGCCTGTTCCAAAGGCTTCCTCCAGCAAGCCGTCATGATGGGCCTGAATCAGCTCTTCCATGGAAACTTTTTTCTCTATGACAGGCATGCCCCAATGCTTCAAAAGCTGGATAATAGAATTACGCGTCACCCCGTCAAGAATGCTGCCATTTAATTCAGGAGTCACTATCTCGCCATTGATCTTGAAGAATACATTCATACTGCCGACTTCCTCAATGTATTTCTTCTCAATCCCATCAAGCCAAAGAACTTGAGAGCAGCCAAGCTCTTCAGCGACTTCCTGCGCCTTCAACGAGGCAGAATAGTTGCCGCCTGTCTTCGCCATACCTGTTCCGCCTTTAACGGAGCGGACATATTCCTTTTCAACGCCGATTCGCACTGGATTTATGCCGTCCTTATAATAAGCACCAACCGGAGAAAGAATAATCATGAAGCGGTAATGCTTTGATGGGGATACCCCTAAATAAGTCTCTGTTGATATAATAAAAGGACGTATGTACAGGGACGTGCCTTCAGCATCTGGAACCCAATCCCTGTCAACCTCAATCAATGTCTGAAGCGCTTCAAGCATAAAGGACTCATCAATAGATGGGATACACAGACGATCATTTGATTTATTCATCCGCTCAAAATTCTTCTCCGGTCTGAACAAAAGAATTCGTCCATTCTTTGTCCGATATGCCTTCAACCCTTCAAAGACAGTTTGGCCATAATGAAAGGTCATGCAGGAAGGATCAAGCGTGATGGGTTGATATGGGATGATGCGCGGATCATGCCAGCCACCTAGTTCTTCATCATAATCCATAATAAACATGTGATCCGTGAAGATTCTGCCGAACCCTAGTGCCTCTGGATTAGGTTTTTGTTTTTTTGTTCTTGCATGAATGATTGAGATTTGCGTATCCATATGATGTCTCCTTCAAATTGTCAGAATAGTTAATAAAAATAATTGTACTCCTGAATTCCCTGCTCCGCAAGCCCTAAAGACATGAAAAAGGTCTTTTTTATAAAAAAGGATGAATTTCTCTTTTGGAAATTCATCCTTCTTTCAAAATTAGTATGCTTAATCATCTTTTTGCATAACGATATATGGGTGCAAATGATGGGTAGAATCACGTCCGAGTTTTTCTATTTCCCAATTTTTGCATTGAACATAAGTAGCGTCAATCAGCTTGAAGGCTTCTTCCTGGCTTGGAGAGGATAATACATATTCCACATTCTCCATGTGCTTGTTCTTGAAATGATACAAATATAATGGCTGCTTGATTAGGGTCTTTAATCCAGCAATTCTCTCAAGATCCCGCTCAAAGCGTTCAAGCTTTTTTAAGGTATGCTTTTTATTTTCTATCATACCATCCACATCACCCAAATCATGAACAACCGTTTTTGTCTCCCCGTGCTTAAAGACAACACGTGTAACACATGTAGGACTATCAGGGATAATTTCCCTCGATGAGTGATAAGTAAAATTCTTATAATCAAATGATAGTAATAAATCCTCTAATTTCTTCAAGCGCGGGCTGCTGATCGTAAATTTATGTTCTCCTAAAAAAGATACATTCTTCTCACCGTTCCAAAATACTCTGCCGTCTGATTGAATGGTTGATTGATATATCGGGGAGTTTCCTATACATGAAGTACGGGAAATGGAAATCTCTTTAAACAACTTAATTGCAGCCTCCTTGAAAGAATCATGCCAATAATTCGTTATAAATAAAATTTCTGTTCAAAATAATATCTTTGTAACAACAATAAAATAATTGTAACATTTTTCCTTCGTTTTATCATAAGGCAATCTCTCTATTAATTAAAGCACTTTATTCCCTATTCTCACCATAAAAATCCCTCTTTTTCCCAAAACAGTACCTTTGTATGATTCCCATGCATGAACAATGACATATAGAGACATACTAAAAAAGGCTGCTCCCTCATACGGGGTGTGAGCCAAGAACGTATCCAACTGACGAGGTGATTAGACTTGAGTTACAGAAACGAATTAGATTCGCACTCTTCCCTTTTTCACCATAACTGGACAAGAAGGAAGCGCTCAAAGTCACAGGTCAACGGACATACGATGATGTCTCAGACCAATATCATTTTGAGAAGTAACGCAAAGGCTCACCGCTGGTAAAGGATGCTTTCAAAACGAAAAAGACACCCAAAACGGGTGTCTTTTTCGCTTCATCAGACAGACTGCAAATGAATGATTCGCTGATTAGAGCTTCCTCTAAACAGCAGCTTCGGATCCCTTTTCTCCAGTTCAAACCTGCCGTCAACCAATACGTCACAATATTTAAGGACATTCTGGCAGGCAGGATTGGGATGGGTGAGGAGTTCGTCATGTGTATAGCCGCTGTATATCCAAATGTTCTTGCCCGACTCCTTCAGCCTCATGACCAGATATTGAAGTTCATCGGCCTGCATAAAAGGCTCTCCCCCTGAGAATGTAACATCTGTCAGAGGATTGGACATAACCTCCTCATAGATATCATCAATGGTCATGTCTCGACCATTCTCCCGATTCCAGCTTGAGGGATTATGACATCCCTTACAGAAATGAAGGCAGCCCGCAAAAAACACAACTGTTCTCAAGCCTTCCCCATCCACAATGCTGTCATGGATGATATTCATCACCTTCATCATCCGTGCTTCACTCTGTTTCTTTCTTCTGCACGTTTAGCCGGGTTCCATTTACTCATATCCCCTACCAAGTAACCGGTGATTCTTCTAATCCGTTCAATATCCTCTTCGTTCTCATTGCCGCAATGAGGGCAAGTATCCTGAATATACCCTTTATAATTGCATTTTAAGCAACGGTCAACTGGATGGTTAATAGAACCATAACCGATTTTGTAATGAGCCATCGCACGAATAATTTGGTCGAGTGCCTTCAAATTATTCTTAGGGTCCCCGTCAATTTCCACATAGGTGATATGTCCGCCATTACAGTAAGCATGGAATGGCGCTTCCTTACGGATCTTATCGAGTGACTTGATTGGAAAATGGACTGGAATATGGAATGAATTTGTGTAATATTCACGGTCTGTAATATCTTTTATACTGCCGAATTCAAGACGGTCTTTCTTCACGAATTTTCCGCTAAGTCCCTCTGCTGGCGTTGCAATTAAGGAATAATTCAAATCATAGGTCTCTGCTGCCTTATCCGCCTTCTCCCTCATGAAGCGGATAATATCAAGGGCAAGCTCGTAGGATTCTTCACTTTCACCATGATGGAAACCAGTCAAGGCTTTCACACATTCTGCAAGCCCGATGAATCCGAACGCGAGTGAACCTTGTTTCAGGATTTCCTTAAGCTGATCATCCTCGTTTAATTCTTCTGCTCCTTTCCAAACTCCTTGTGTATACAGGAATGGGAAGTGACGCACTTGTTTCGCAGCTTGGTATAGATAACGCTCATAAAGCTGAACTATGGCAAGATCGCACATGTCATCTAGTCGACGATAGAAATCCTCTAGCGTATTGGACAGGAGCGCCAGCTTAACTAAGTTAATGGATGTGAAGGAAAGATTGCCACGCCCAATACTGTTCTCAACACCATGTCTATTGCCCATCACCCTTGTACGGCATCCCATATAGGCTACCTCTGATTCATGTGTGCCATCATAATATTGCTTATTAAACGGGCTGTCAATGAAGCTGAAATTCGGGAATAAACGTTCAGCAGTCGTTTCCAGGGCCAATAAGTAAAGGTCATAGTTAGGGTCATTCTCATTGAAGTTAACCCCTTCCTTCACTTTAAAGATTTGAATTGGGAAGATTGGTGTTTCCCCATTGCCAAGCCCGGCTTTTGTTGCCAGCAAAAGATTTTTAATAAGCATCCGCCCTTCTTTCGTTGTATCTGTTCCATAGTTCACAGACACAAACGGCACCTGTCCGCCCCCGCGTGAATGCATGGAATTGCAATTATGTACGAAGGCTTCACAAGCTTGATATACGGTATTCTCCGTTTCCTCCCAAGCGATTTGCTCTATCGTTTCTTTGCTCCAATCACTTGGATAGGCTTCTAAGCGCTTTACATGCTTCTCATAGGTTTTACGGACAAATGGAGCAAGATCAGCATCAAACATCGGGAATGACTGACCGCCATGCTGCATATTTTGGTTTGCTTGCAATATGATAGAGGCTAGCGCCATTGCACTTGATATATCCTTAGGCGGACGCATGCTTCCATGACCGGTGTCAAATCCCTTCGTAAGCATTTGTCCAAGAGGAATTTGACAGCAGGTTGTTGTCCCGGTCGGCATAAAATCCAAATCATGCGGATAAAGCAAATTAGCTTCAATTGCCTTTTTTACTTCCTCAGATAATAGGTTTTCTCTCGCAAAAAAGCGTGCAGACTCACTGGCGAATTTCCCCATCTGCCCCATTGGAGTAGACGCATTCATATTTGCATTCTCATTGACTAATTCAGGATTCGTCAAATGAACAATTTCATAAAATGAGCTCAATAATTCCTCAACAGACTGAGTTTCCGCCAACGTTTTTTCTATACACACCTTACTCATATCAATACGCCTCCCAAATAAAAAATCCCATCACCTCTATCTTCAGGCAATGGGATTGGATTTGCATAAAAATGAATATACTCTTCATTTGCTGCTACTATCCACCTTCATTGCTCCCGATAAAGGCAAAACGATTGCTCGATAAGGCAGGTCTCCTGACTCATGCTTCCCTTTACTCTAAGCCCTTCCCATGAAGTCTCTTCACAGTGGATTACTTATTTCATCAGCATTCACAGTTGCGGGTACAGTTCCGGATTTTAACCGAATTCCCTATTAAGCCATAAATGGCGCCTTAACTGCACTTTAATCAATATCTTGTATTTGTGTTTTTATTCACAAACTATATCTTGTATATAAGATTATATAACTATCTAAAGAAAATAGCAAAGGACATATTTTTCCTAACCACGTGGTAATTGTTGCAGGATATAGTTGATGGTTTCCTCCGAGTCGAGTCTGACCGCTACATAAGGCGGATCAACATTTCTATTCGCTTCAATCGGGATGCCCAGCCATAAGAAACGGCGATCAATACAGATCATGCTGAATGGAGGTCCCTCCTGTATATGAAGATCCGGGTCTAAATAAGGATGCTCCTCTTTTGAATAGAGAGCTAATTTCGCACGAGCTGGTCTTGTGGTCAGTGCTTGTGCAAGCTCCTTCGATAATATACAGCGATTAGGAAGCGATAGAATAATTTGACTCTGAGCCTCTTTTACATCATTCAGCACATCATCTAGTTTGCGGGCATACATCCATTTAAGCTTTGGATGAGGATGCTTGATCCATTTTCCAATTTGGTCCATCCCGACCGTCTTATTGTGCTGAAGCTGGAAATCAATGAATTGATGCAAGGTTTTATACCTCGGAATCGTGTTCTTCAAGAAATCCACATCACTGACATGAATAAGCTTGCCTTTCGTCCTTGTGATTGCCACATTCAATAGACGCTCACTCTCTTTACCCGTTAAGAGCATACCAGCTCTTCTCTCTGGATACGAGTCGACCGTATCAAAGATCATCAGTTCCCTCTCGCTCCCCTGGAAACGATGCACAGTTGCGGCCATAAACGCACCTGCCCCATACTGCTCCGGATAAAAGTCTTGAAGAAGCTTCTCCATCAAGATGGCTTGAGCCCTGTATGGTGTCACATACCCGATTGATTTGCTTCCGCCCTGGTAGGCTTCATGAAGCAGCTGCAGAGAAAGCAGGGCATGCATGACATTCATTCTTGATCCTGAGGTGCCCCCGGTAAAACAATGCTCACCAGTAAAGCTCGCATCTAACAGAATGGAAGCCGCTTGTTCGAACGGCGCCCGGGCCACAATCTCTTCCCGGCTCTTCTGCACGCTTGGATGATCTCCGACAAGGGAATTATATAAATATTGATTCGTAAAAGCAGATATATCCGGATGCATCCTTCTTTGTTCCTTCAAGAGGAATAGATGTGGATGCAATACGCCGCCGCTCGCAATATCAGCGACACCAGCACGGTGGAATATATCTTCCCGCAGCCATGTATCAACAAGCTGCCCCCTTGATGCCGCAATCGGCGGCAGCTGTTTGAAATCTCCGCAAACAATCGCTCTTTTGGCCATACTTACGGCAAAGGCAATCTGCGGGATAAACGCCATGCTCGCTTCATCTACAATGACAAGGTCATATTCCTGCTCAAATATGACAGGATCATTGGCCGCCTTTGCAAGCGTTGTTCCGATAATGGAAGCCTCCTTGACGAGCTTCATCTCCTGCTTACGAATTCTGTCAAGAATACGCCCAAGCTTCTGTTCAAGCTCTAACAGCTGCTGTGAGTCCCTGACACTGAACGATTGGGAGAGATCCTTCTTCAAGAGACGCTTCTCCTCGGTAATCCGATCTTTATCAGACAGCAAACCTGCATCCTGGTCAGCAAGCAATTGTGACGGCAGAATGTCTCCATGCATCAATAACCCGTCACCTGCCTGGTTTCCGTAGCGCAATAGATCGCCAGTACGAAACTTATCCGCCTTCTTAATGAAGGCAGCCATCTCCCCAAGCAGTACATCTACTGCCTGGTTACTGTGCGAAAGCACCAATACTCTCTTATCCTTAAAATATTTATTTGCAGCTGTTCTTGCCAGCGTATATGTCTTCCCTGTTCCCGGCGGTCCCCAGACAAAGGTTACCGGATTGTATTTCGAACGCTGAAACAGCTCCTGCACAGCCGTTTTGCTATCAGTGCGCGTCCTTTTATCCGGAAAATCGGGATTCATCAGCCTCTTGACTCGGCTGCGCTTCCGTTTACTCTTCTTAATATCATCTAACCGTTCAATCAATTGCTCTAAAAGCTCCCATGGATCATGGGAAATAAAGGCCTCATCAATTAGATCCCCAATGGATTGATCCAAAGAAACTAATAGAGTATTTCCCTCAGCCGACAGCACACGAGCATCGTATTTGCTCCCATCCCGCTCGAGCCGGGCAACTGTGCCAATGGGAATCTTCAGTGGTGACATCGTCTCAAAATAATACGTATATGTGTCGCCTGATTGAATCTGATTCCCATTCATAAGTACATACTTATGGCTGCCATATTTTTTTAAATGGCCTATCTCCTGTGACAGGGCTTCCTGCCATTGGGTAATATATTCTTTCGTTGAAATAGAAGTTGAAGTAATCACTAGTCCTATCCTCTTATCCGCATCAATTTTGTTCTCAATTCGATTACTATACCATACAAATATATGTTCTGGGAACAAGGCAAAATTGGGCAGTTCAATCGTTAAAAACAAGTAAATAAATACCTTGCTTTACAAGATATACAATCCTATACTTATCTTATACCTTGTAATACAAAATAAATAATCCTGCTACCTGTTTAAAAGGATTAGAATCGGAGTGATAACAAATGTCCCAGACGCAAATGATGAAAGGGATATTGGATGGCTGCCTCCTTGCCATGATAAAGGAGAAGGAATGCTATGGTTATGAGATTGCAGAGCAATTAAGCCGCTACGGCTTTGACAGCATTAGTGAAGGAACCATTTACCCCCTCTTGCTGAGAATGCAAAGGGAAGGATTGATCACTTCGGTACGCAAGGAGTCAATTGCTGGACCGAAGCGGAAATATTATTCCTTAACGAGCGTGGGTGAAATAGCGTTAGAGGAGTTTCTATCAAGATGGGCACAGCTGGAAAAAAGCGTGAATGCTATTATCAGAAAGGATAGGTAATCAATATGGAAGAAAAGCTCTCCATGAAAAGCACTAAATTTCTCGAGGATTTAAAAATCTATCTGTTTTCAAGCGGAAAAAAGAATGAAGAGATTGATGACATCATCCGTGACCTAGCTGATCATTTATATGAAGCCGAATCAAACGGCAAATCCATTGAACAAATTATTGGTTCATCACCTAAGGAGTATATGCAGAGCCTTTCGGCGGAAATGAAAACGGATTATAAGGATTGGATGAAATTCATACCATTGGTTATTATCGGAGGAATGTCCTACCTCGTATTTAAAGACCTGATAAATGGCCCATTAAGCTATGGACTTCTGACAATCATCGGCACCATGATTTGCATTCTGCTTTTCTTTGCAGGTGTGATGGCAGCCTTCCGCTATACGGCCAGCCGCCAGCTATCAAAGTGGAAGGAATTTTTGGTGATTTTATTTCCATGTACGTTAAATTTCTTATTCATCGGCGGGGTTTTACTCATTGATTTACTTTATCCATCTCCTGTCATTCACTTCGGAACTATTGGGAGTATCCTGATTGGCCTGCTATTCCTCGGGTTTATTATCTTCTTCTCAGTCTGGGCAAAGACCTTTATTCTTCCAGTCACCCTTCTTGCCTTATATCTGCCGGAGCTTGCCCTGTCCCAAACATCATTAGATGAAATAACTCAAATCGTCATCAGTATGACCGCAACCTACAGCATCATTGGGGTCTATTTGCTTATAATATTGAAACGGGAGAAAGGAAAAGCAAGTGTTTGATCGATGACATCTTGTGATGAATGTAGTGATGATACCTGTTATCTCCTATCGGGACCAATACCGTCAGAGCTTATTTAGTAAATGGCGGGGCCACATCCTCCTATGCGATACGGGGTGGGTTAATCACCCACAAGAAGGATGATCAAACCGCAACAATTGAACTAAAAGCGCTGAGAATGAATGGGTAGATAATGAGACGATCATCATTAATGGACACATGCTGAAGGTGCCAAACGCCACCTTTGAATATCGGCATCAAAAAAATGCTGACCAGTCAGGCTTGTTATTTAGGAGCTGACTGGTTAGCTTTTTTACATAGGGGCTAACAAACAAGTGCAAGTTTGCATATAAGAGATTGTTTCTCATAGAGCGGCTGCTATTTGCCCTTTCGCCTGTTTTTTCGCCCATAGCCCTCCACAAGCGCCCTTACTCTCACTTTCTCGCCCATAGCTCTACTTTTTCGCCCTTAAAGCATTGAGTTTCGCCCATAAACTCTGTTTAATCGCCCTTAAAGTCAATATCAAGGATTATATACGTAAAAAAGAATAAAGGGATTATCTACAGAAAGAGTTAATTTCGAAAAAACCAACGTTTTTCAGGCTGAATATTTGCAAAAACAATAAAGAATTCAAGGAAACGATACTCTCAGGTCTTTGATAAAAAATGAAAAAAGACCTCCAGCAAAAACTGGGGGTCCCGCTCACATCTAGTCCTTCTTAAACAAATTCTTAAAGAATGAAAAACCTCCAACAGATTCTTCTTTCTCTTTCTGAGTATCTGGCTTTTTCTCCTCAGGGAGACTGATGTCTTCCTTGTTGATGGCATGACCATAAGCGAGCACAGCGCCGTGTGGTGAGTTATAATCCTTGTTCATGACAATTTTGAATTGTACCTTAGCTGATTCAGCCAGTTTGACGTATTTCGATAAGTATGTGTAACTAATATGACCATTCAAATAAAGCACGGCCTCTGTATGACTTCTCAGTATTTCCTCAAATGCCGGCGGAATCTTGTTTTCGAAGACTATTTTCTGCCCTAAGGCGACGACAACCCGCTCACGTAGGGATCCTAGAAATTCCTTACGCTCCTCAGGCTTTATTTCCTTTGCCCCATGGATTCCTTCTTGAAGGTAATCATCCACTGTTTTTTTCGACATCCGGTTCGCCTCCTTCATTCTTGCTTATCATATGTATCATCGGTTCTTTTAGGTTCCATATTATGTAGGGTGGGATGAAAGTCATTTTTTATTCATTATATAAGAAAAGACACCTGCCTATAGCAAGTGTCTTCTTTCGAAAATTGAGGCGAGGTCACAGCACTCCACATTGTGCTCGCCATTTAAGGCATGTGCTCGTCTTACACAATTCAGCTCATCGCGAAGATAACTATAACATAAATATTATTGTAAAGCAATAGTTATTAGGATAAAGCTTCAGTTAGTGCAGGTACAACTTGTTTCTTACGGGAAACGACACCTTTTAATATAGCTGTTTTATTCGTTAATGTAACACCAAAGGCTTGTTCAACAGCTGCAGATTTGCTGCCTACAGCAAGGGCTGCAGAATCATTCGTTAAGATGTTTGTAACGACAAGCAAGAATAAATCCAAGCCTTTTTCATCGATAACGGCTTGCATGGCAGCTTCAAGTTCAGCCTGCTTTGTCATTACTTCATCTGTGTCAACTGCGTTTACTTGCGCGATTTCAACTTTAGAAGTGCCCATGCTGAATTCTTTTGCATCTAGGGAGATCAATTCTTCAATTGTTTTCTTGCTTAAGTCTGCACCAGCTTTAAGCATGTCTAGTCCATACGCTTCTGCATCCACGCCGGCAATCTCAGCCAATTCCTTGGCTGCTTGTACATCTTGCTCTGTGCATGTTGGAGATTTGAACAATAAGGAATCAGAGATAATGGCAGATAACATAAGACCCGCGATTTCTTTCTTGATTTCTACCCCGTTCTCTTTGTAAAGCTTATTCAGGATTGTCGCTGTACAGCCAACCGGCTCAGCACGATAGTAAAGTGGATCAGCCGTTTCAAAGTTAGCGATACGGTGGTGGTCGATAACTTCAAGCACACGTACCTGTTCGATATCATCCGCACTTTGCTGGCGTTCGTTATGGTCAACAAGGATTACCTCGCTAGCTTCAGCAGCAACCTTCTCGACTAAACGAGGAGCTTCAATCTTAAATGTGTCAAGGGCAAATTGAGTTTCCCCGTTCACAGCGCCAAGTCTTACCGGCTCAGCGTTCATTCCTAAAGCTTTCTTTAATTCCGCATAAGCGATAGCGGAACAGATTGTATCTGTATCAGGATTTTTATGTCCAAAGATTAATACTTTTTCCATCAACATTCATACTCCTTTATTCATTGTTATATGTAATCCTTTGCCTTAAGCAAAGAATTGAAACGTAAACCACTTATCATTATAACTGAATTAGACAATTTTTTTAAGATTTCCCGACATTTTCAGTCGAAAATAAGAAATTAATTTTGCCATCCTTCCATTCAAGCGTGGCATCAAATGTATTTTCTCCCTTGCTAAAGCCTTTAATAAGGTTTGTCCTTCCTTCTTTCAGAAGCTTCTGCATATTGGCTTGACTGATTTTCTTACCAAGAATCGTCTTCGAAAAGGTGAATTTGCATTCCTTCTCCCGATAATTGGAGCAGCCATAGAATTGCCCTTTATCAACGACATCCCCTTGGCATAATGGGCATTGGCCCATTTTCTTCGGTTTCGGAAATTTTGAGCCTTTCCGCTGGATGCTCTCAACATTGTAATCAGAGAAATCCCATGTTTCGAAGCCCTTAATGGCATCTTCAATGATTTTCGCAGTCAACTTCTTCGTCTGTTCCATAAATTGGGCAGCCGAGGCCTTTCCTTCTCCGATTTCCGCCAAGCGCTGCTCCCATTTAGCTGTCATTTCAGGGCTTGCAAGAATTTCCTCGCCTATTGCCTTGATCAGCACCTTACCCTTATCGGTTGCAAAAACCTGATTCTTCTTGACGTCAATATATTTACGGTCCTTCAAGCTTGTGATGATTCCGGCTCTTGTTGCTTCTGTCCCAAGTCCCTCTGATTTCATAAGAACCTTCTCGAGCTCCTCATTGTCCAAATGTTTACCGGCTGTTTTCATTAGGGTGATCAGCTGTCCTTCTGTATAGCGTTTCGGCGGCTGTGTCTTTCCTTCCTTCACCTTAACTTTCTTGACGATTCCCGTGTCATCCTTCTTCACATTCGGAAGGATGGTATCTTCATCCTTATCATCTAAGAAAACGACTTGGCGCCAGCCTTCGCGTATTTGCTGTTTCCCTTTCGAAATGAATTCAGCGCGGCCATCCACTAGTGTGGTGATGGTCGTATAATCAAATACAGCTGATTCATAATGTGCGGCAATTAAACGGCGAACAATCAGATCATAAATATTCCTCTCCTCACCAGATAGGCGGCTTGGGTTCGTGACCTGCTCCGTCGGAATGATGGCATAGTGGTCTGAAACCTTCTTTTCATTCACGAACCGTTTATTATGAATGATGGACGGATTTGGCACAGGCATAAGACTCTTATAGTCTTCAAATTGCCCAAGCTTCTCCAAAATATCCGGAAACAGCTCTGCCTCACCTTCTGTCACATAGTTCGAATCACTACGCGGGTAGGAGACGATTCCTTTTTGATAGAGCTTTTGCAGAATATCAAGCGTCTTCTTTGGCGAATACTTAAAGGCTTTATTGGCTGTTGCCTGCAAAGAGGAAAGATTGAATAATAAAGGCGGTTGAAATTCCTTCCGTTCCGTTTTCATATCCTTAATAACGGCTTCTTTCGATTGGCAAAAGGCAGCAATCTTCTCGGCCATTTCCTTCTGGTCGAGCCTTGATTCTCCGTCCTTTTCCCATTTCCCTTCATATTTATGGCCATCCATCTCAAAGGTAGCTATTATCTCCCAGAAGGGCTTTGATACAAAGGATTCAATCTCCTGCTCCCTTTTAACAATCAGTGCAAGTGTCGGTGTCTGTACACGACCGGCTGAGAAAACATCATTCATCCCTTTTTGCTTCAGCAACAGGGAATACGCACGAGACGCATTCATGCCGACAAGCCAGTCTGCACAAGCCCTCGTATAGGCCTCATGAAATAAATAGATGGTCTCTTGTCCGTCCTTCAGCGACTTAAAGCCGTCTACGATAGACTTTTTCGTCAAGGATGAAATCCATAGCCGCTTCATCGGTTTCTTTACACCGCTTAAGGAAATGATGTTACGAACGATCAGTTCCCCCTCGCGCCCGGCATCACCCGCATGGATGATGGTTGAAACCTCAGGACGTTTTAATAATTGTTTCACAATATTAAATTGCTTATATTTTGATTTTGTCACTTGGTAGGTAAATCGTTCGGGTATGATTGGCAATGAGCCCATGGACCATTTCTTCCATTCCGGCTTATATGTCTCCGGTGCCGATAATTCAGTCAAATGGCCAATCGCCCATGTACAAAACGCCCCGTTTGGAAAGACTTCATTAGGCGAGATCTCCACATACCCATCATGCCGCTTAAAGGTAAATGGCGATGCTAATGTCAATCCTTGATCCGGTTTCTCCGCGATGATTAATTCCATAACCAGACTCCTTCTTGAAGCGTAATCTCTTAAGTCTCTATTATAAAACAAGAAAAGACTTTTGAGACAATGAATAGACAAAATCATTGGATTTGCAAGCTTTCATACCCCATATTAGCTCCAATAATGTCAAAAACTCCCCTAATCGAAGGAGAGTTTTTCTTCAGTTGACATAATAATATTATAGTTTTCATTCAACCATAGACTAATCGTAGCACTCATCTTCTCCGCTGCCGGAGACATGGCTGAAAACAATAAACTGACAAGATGCACCGGCAGCTGGATCAGCTCGTGGGGAATCAGCATGATGTTTACTTCCTCCGGCAGATTATGCAAGCACATCCTTGGAAGGATACTGATTCCAAGTCCGTTTCGAACAAGCTCAATAATCGCTCTTTCATCAGACAGCTCAAGGAGGACGGTTGGTTTAAAGGCTTTTTGCTTCAGGATCATTTCCCGATAGCTTGTCGGCATGATAAACGGACTTTCCTTCATTAAGCGGAACAAGTCGTCCCCCTGCTTTTCTTCATGCATAAGCAGATAGAACGGCTCATGAGTGAGCAGCAGCCGGTCAATCCTCCCTCTTTCCTTTAAAGAATAAGTAAACCCAATATCCACTTCTCCATTTTCAACCCAGTCGACAATTTCCTGGCTTGTCCCTTCACGGATATTCACCTGGATGGACGGAAATTGCTCATGAAATCTTTTCATAATGCCAGGAAGCCATTCAGAAGTAAGAGGTGTGACAGTCCCAATCGTCAAAGTCCCCAATTCCAGTCCCCTTATTTCAGCTAATTCCTGATTCATCTTTTCTTCTAGATATAGAATTTTCTCGATATATTGTAAAATCCGCTGCCCGCTATCAGTCAACTGAATCCCTGAGCGGCTTCTAGCCAACAGCTTCACCTTATATTCCTTTTCCAGGCTCGTGACCGAATGACTTACGGCTGATTGGGAGATTCCTAGACGCTCTCCTGCCAGCGAAAAGCTCCCTGTATCTACTACTTCTCGAAAAATGGCATACTTTTGAATCGACATATTAATCTCTCGTTTCTATCAAGGTATTCATTCTCTCAATCCTCATTATACCATATCTATCCAATCAGTCATTTCTACCCAAACGCTTTTAAAAGCCTGATTTCTACTATATAAACATTAAGAAATCAAATCATTCTTTACAGAAAAGTTAAAATAAGGAAATGTAGTTTCCTCTTTGGAAATAGAGGTATATCTAGTACTGTAACATCAAAACTTCGAAATGATTGAAAGGAGAAATGGACAATGGCAGATAACAAAATGTCCCGAGAAGAAGCCGGACGCAAAGGCGGAGAAACAACCGCCAAAAAACATGATAAGGAATTCTACCAAGAGATTGGGAAAAAGGGCGGAGAAGCCACTTCTGACAATCATGATAAGGAATTCTACCGCGAAATAGGCAAAAAAGGCGGAGAAGCACGCAATAACGACTAATCTTTAAACAAGCTAACTACTATTAAACGATAAAATCAATTGAAAAGGAGCGATTAACATGGCAGACGATAAAATGAGCAGAGAAGAAGCTGGACGTAAAGGTGGAGAAGCCACTTCAAAAAAACATGACAAGGAATTCTATCAAGAAATAGGTCAAAAAGGCGGAGAAGCTACTTCTGACAACCATGACAAAGAATTCTACCAAGAAATCGGCCAAAAAGGCGGAGAAGCTACTTCCGACAACCATGACAAAGAATTCTACCAAGAAATCGGTCAAAAAGGCGGAGAAGCTACTTCCGACAATCATGATAAAGAATTCTATCAAGAGATTGGAAAAAAAGGCGGAGAAGCTACTTCTGACAATCATGATAAGGAATTCTACCGTGAAATCGGAAAAAAAGGCGGAGAAGCACGCGATAACGATTAATTCGGATATCCCTTCAACTCCTATCCTCTATGGATAGGAGTTTTTTATTTCTATATACACTTTTCTTGCGAATACTCTGTAAATAATAACTATTACTTATACAATTACACTTGTATTTTTTTATAATAGAATCTAATATATAATAGTAAATTTACACATATAAGGAGTTATGGTAATGCGTTCAAAAATATTAAAGTCTTTCTTGGCCCTTATCCTTTTGATCAGCTTCATTCCATTTTCAGCACCGGTTGAAGCGGCATCAAACCTAAAGGTTCACTACATTAATGTTGGTCAAGGTGATTCCACTTTGATTCAAACGCCTAACGGCAAGAATTATCTAATTGACGGCGGGAAAAAAGGACAAGGAAAAGTGGTCACAGCCTATTTGAAGAAGCAAGGTGTCAAAAAGCTTGATGCAGTCATTGCAACCCATCCTGATGCCGACCATATCGGCGGCTTGATTACCGTTATCAAATCATTTAAGGTCAGTGCAGTCTACGCACCTAAAGTTTCACACACCTCTCAAACCTACAAAGAATTCTTAACTGCTGTGAAGGGCAAAAAACTGTCCATCAAAACAGCAAAACAAGGTGTCAAAATCGCAACGGGAACAAGTGCTGTCACATTGACTTTCCTTGCCCCAGTGAAAACTTACAGTAAAACAGACTTAAACAATTGGAGTGCTGTCCTCCTGTTAAAACATAACCAGAAGAAATTCTTGTTCATGGGGGATGCCGAAACAAAAGCAGAGAATGACATGATCAGCAAAAAACTCCTCTCAAAAGTCGATGTATTGAAGGTCGGCCACCATGGAGCGAAAAATACAACAAGCACGAACTTCCTTAAGAAGGTTAGTCCAAAATATGCTGTGATCAGTGTCGGCAAAAACGGTTATGGCCATCCAACAAGCGATGTCTTAAACCGATTGAAAGCACGTAAAATCACCGTTTATCGTACAGATAAAAGCAAAAATATCATCTTCACCTCAACAGGTAAAAAACTTACGGTCAAAACAGTGAAATAATAAAACAAGAGTCCCTCATCTTAAACTGGTACCCCTGTCAAGGACACATTAAAAAAAAGAGACTAAGCTACGAGAAGATGATTCCTAAATTGAACAGGGGTCATCTTCTTTAAGTTCCATTGATAACGGTCATAATTATAGTAATTGATGTAGTGCTTTATTTTGGCCTTTAGTTCATTCAGTGTCTGGCAAGATCGATAATCGACTTCATCTTTGAGGTGCCCAAAGAACGATTCCTGAGGGGCATTGTCCCAACAGTTTCCCCGGCGAGACATGGATTGTCCCAATCCATATTTCTTCAATAATTTTTGATAACGAGGACTTGTGTAATGGCTTCCTTGATCGGAGTGGATAAACGCATCCTTGTCTAATTTTACTTTCTTGTTGTTCATTAACTTATGGATCGTCTGCGTGGCGATATCCAATGTAATTCGGTCTGAAACATGGTAAACGAGGATTTCGTTCGTCGAGGCATCTTTTATGGTCGACAAATAAGCCATCTGTCTTCCGGCATATGGCAAATAGGTGATATCTGTTAATAGTACTTTACCAGGAACTCCTTGTTTGAATTCTCGGTTCAACTTGTTTGGAACGACCTGGTGTTCCTTAGTGGCTTTGGCGATTTTCCTATAAGGATTTGACCTCCTGTGAGGACAGACAATCCCATATTTCCTCATGATTCGTTGAATCTTTTTTCGACTAAAGTGGACTCCATACTTATTTTCTAATACCATCTTAATGGAGCGAGACCCCTTCTTATACCCGCGTCGTTTAAACGCTTTTAAAATGAGCTCTTTCGCTTCTAAATCTAATTGTTCTCTTGCTTTACGGACCTCAAAAGCCTTTAAGTAACTGTAGTAACCCGAACGGGATACGCCTAAGAGGGCACAAAAGTATGCCGTCAATCGCTTGAATGAATGTTGTTCCAAGGTCTCATAAATCAGCTGATAGATTCTATTTGGAGCGAGGTTTTGACTTTCGTTTAACAGCCTCCTTTCGGTCATTTCTAGCTTTTTTAATAGCTCTATTTGTCCTTCCAACAGCTTAATTTGAGCTTCTTGGCGTTTAATCACTTCAGATGGTGAGAGTTCCCGTTTTAACGGCCTTCCAGATGCCGTTTTCCTTGAATCCGTGAGTCCAAGTAACCCATTGGTTTCATAGGCTTTCTTCCACCTATAGGCCGATTGTTCGATTCGCTTCATTCCAATGAGGTCGACATCAAAACCGCCCTCCATAAAAATTTGCCGGGGAAGCTTTCCCGTCATATACTCATCAATAAATCTATTTTTAAATGCATCTGTATAGGTGATGGATCGCTCGCTGACACGTTGTACATTTGGGTTTTTTTGAAGTAGTTTAATCTCTCTAGATGTAA
This sequence comes from Bacillus sp. FJAT-27916, assembly GCF_001183965.1. Classification (GTDB taxonomy): domain Bacteria; phylum Bacillota; class Bacilli; order Bacillales; family Pradoshiaceae; genus Pradoshia. The sequence continues at coordinate 1,887,734 of NZ_LFZV01000001.1, read as the reverse complement.
ATGTAATCTTACTCATGGTATCCCCTTGTATCTTATTTCATGACCTCTAGTATATAAGAAAACCTGTAGCTAGGACACTCTTTTTCAAGTGTCCTAACTACAGGTACCAGTTTATCTGCAGGGACTCTTTTATTATAAAAACCTGTTACTTATCTATCATGATTCTTCTATTCGGCTGGGAATATTCGTGGCACCTTGGTGGTTTTCATAAAATGTATCCCACTCTCGGCCTTCGAGCCGATAATACCAATCCATTCGATCAAAATAGACTAACAAGCTTTGGTCGATAATGGTTTGGAGATTTTCATATTGAGAAGGGAGTTCAACATCTAGCCGTTTGCACAACAAATCTTGCATTTTTTTAATTGAAGCAATTAATTCCTCATCAATCTCAAGTTCCACCATTTTCTTCTTGCTGTCCATATAATCACACCCTTCTACTTGGTATTATACTAAATCCCTTTTTCTCCATTAAAGAAGCTTCAGAGAAACACCACCATTTTCCAAGCTGATAGAATACAATAAAAAACGCCGATACTCCCATATCCATCGCTATGGATATCGTTCGATCAGCGTTTCTGCATTTACGTCCCAGAGAGGATTCGAACCTCCGACCTACAGTTTAGGAAACTGTTGCTCTATCCTGCTGAGCTACTGGGACAGTTATGTATGACACTTAATTATTATAAAAGGATTGGCGAAATTGGTCAAGTCAAGATTTTTCCATATGTGCTGCATTTGATAGAGCCCTCTTACAAACCCCTGCTATGCGACTGTTCGCCAACTTACTCAAATCAGAAGGACTCTCTTGCTATAATAGCCTTCAGTATATAAAGAAGCTGCCACAATCATGACAGCCTCCTCCCTTTACCTCTAATGCTTATCTCATCTGCAGCTGCTCCTGCACGATATCCCTCAGCTTCAGCTTTAAGAACTTTCCGACTGAGGTCTTCGGAATCTCATCTAAGAACAAGATTTCATCTGGAAGCCACCATTTTGCAAATTGAGGAGCGATGAATTCTTTGATTTCTTCGGCTGTGACTTTGCCTTTATATTCAGGCTTTAATACGACACATCCGATGGGCCGTTCCTGCCATTGGATATGCGGCACAGCTACAACACTTGCTTCAAAGACTGCTTCATGCGCCATGAGCGCATTCTCCAAGTCAACGGAGGATATCCATTCTCCACCGCTTTTAATGAGATCCTTCGTGCGGTCAACCAATTTGACATTCCCTTCTTCATCAATGGTCGCGATATCCCCTGTCAGCAGCCATCCATCCTTGAAAGCATCATTTGTCCGTTCGTCTTTATAATAAGAATCTGTAATCCAATTTCCCCTTAGAATTAATTCGCCCATATCACGGCCATTCCATTCCACTTCTCCCTCTGAGCCGACGATTTTCATTTCCAGCCCAGGTACGATCAATCCTTGCTTAGCGCGAATGTCGAGAATTTCGTCTTCAGAGAGATCAGTTTGATAGCTTTTTAGATTGGATAACAGAACGAGCGGCGTCGTTTCCGTCATTCCATATAGATGCCTGAACGGAATCTTGTACGTATATTCATAGGTTTGGATTAAGGATCTTGGAGCAGCCGACCCTCCACATAGGATGGTGACTAATGAGCTTGTATCATATTTGCCTGTTTCAAGCTCTTGTAATAGTCCAAGCCAGATTGTCGGCACACCAGCTGTTTTGGTTACTCGGTATTCGTCGATGAATTCAGCAATTAGTGTTGAGTTAAATTGCGGCCCTGGAAGTACTTGTGTCGCGCCAAACCAAGTAGCTGCAAAAGGAAGACCCCAGGCATTGACATGAAACATAGGAACAACAGGCATAATGACATCCCTCTCGGAGACACCCACTGTATCAGCAAGCCCAAGGGCAAAGCTATGGAGGACAAGACCTCTATGGCTGTATTCCACTCCTTTTGGATTTCCTGTCGTGGCAGATGTATAGCACATCCCTGCCGTTTCGTTTTCATCGATGTCTTTGGCGAAAGGCGTTTTTGGATTGCCCTTTTTCAATAAATCTTCATATGAATATAGCGGTGAAAAGCTGACCTCTGGCAAGGATTGCTCATCTGTCATCATGATAAAGGCTTTGACAGACGTCAGTTCATGCGCAATCTCTGATACAACTGGCAATAGATCCTCATCAAAGAGCAGCACATCATCCTCGGCATGATTGATAATATAGGAAATATGCTCCTTTGAGAGACGGATATTAATTGTATGGTTGATGGCGCCTATCCCTGGAGCCGCAAAATACGCTTCCAAATGCCGATGATGATTCCATGCAAGCGTTCCAACTCTCCCGCCCCTTTGGACGCCCAAATCAATCAATGCTCCGGCCAGTCTTCTTGTTCGCTCGCCAATTTCCTTATAGGTTAATCGTTGAACCCTCGAATGCGTTCGTGAGATGACTTCTTTCTTAGGGAAAAATTGTTCAGCCCTCTCCAGTAAAGATTGGACAGTCAATGGTACGTTCATCATAATCAGTTACCCCTTTATCAAAGTTTTTTTACGGTGCAAAAGTTTCTAAAGGTGACTGTTCATCTGTGCAAAAGAGTCTTCTTTATAGCCCTAAATTTTTCGCAATAATGGTTTTCATAATTTCATTGGTACCGGCATAGATGCTTGCGACAGGTGTATCACGGAATCGTCTGGCAATCTTGTATTCCTCCATATAGCCGTAGCCTCCGAATAACTGCATGCACTCAGCCGAGATGCGCTTGGCCATGTCTGTCAATTTCCATTTGGCCATTGATACCTTTGTAACGATATCCTTACCTGCCATATGACTGGAAATCAGCTGGTCAAGGAAGGTGCGTCCCATTTCAATCTCGGTAGCCATTTCAGCCAGCTTGAATTTCGTGTTCTGAAAGTCACCGATTGCTTTTCCGAACGCTCGTCTGGATTTGACATAATCCATGGTCATGGCAAACATATCTTCTGCTGCCACTTGGGCTGCGATTGCCACGACAAGGCGCTCCTGCTGAAGCTTATCCATCATGTACAGGAAGCCGCTCCCCTCTTGGCCAAGCAGATTTTCCTTTGGCACGATACAATCCTCAAATATCAATTCAGCCGTGTCCTGACAGTGAAGCCCCACCTTGTTCAGCTTTCGGCCTCTTGAGAAGCCAGGCATGCCGCGTTCAATGACAAGCAGGCTGATTCCTTTATGCTTTGGCGTCGCATGCACATCCGTTTTACAAGCAATGATAATTAAATCTGCTTGGATGCCATTTGTGATGAAGGTTTTTTGTCCATTGACCAAATAATGGTCCCCGCGGTCCTCGGCCGTCGTGGCAATGGAGGCGAGATCGGAGCCGGCGCCTGGCTCTGTCATCGCAATCGCGCTAATCGATTCCCCACTGGCACATTTTGGCAGCCAACGCTTCTTCTGTTCGTGTGTTCCATAGGCCGTTATGTATGGTACGACAATATCGTTATGCAGTGAGATTCCAACTGTACCTGAACCAACCCTTTCCAGCTCTTCATTGATAATGACCGAAATCCCCCAGTCCACGCCAAGTCCGCCATATTCCTCCGGCAGGTCTGGACATAGATAACCAGATTGACCAAGCTTATCCCAGAAAGTACGCGGGATGATTCGGTCCTCCTCCCACTTCTCATAGAAAGGATACGCTTCTTTTTCAAGGAATTTTCGGAAAGCCTTGCGGAAGATCACATGCTCCTCCTGTATGTACGGATGTTTCATCTGTCACACTCCTCTAAGTATGTAAACGCTTTATTTTATAGTATACGTATATATTAATCTTTTAGGGTGATAAAGTTCAAGAATATTCTGTAAAAAAATTAGCATAAACTTCTATTTAATGTAAGTGTTTATTTCCTTCGATTGTGATCCTTGAACGTCTTAAGAAGCGCACCTATAGCAACGAGGATAATTACTCCAATAACAGTCAGGACATTCATGACAAATTCCACTTCTTCCGCAACCTTTCATTCATTTTTCCAAAGAAAAAAGAGGCAGATTCTCATGCCTCTTTATCCTCATTTATCGCACGTTGGCGATGATTCCTTCATCGTCATCCAACTCAAGTTCAATGGCTGCCGCAAAGGGATCCATATTTAACTGATGTTCAATGTAAAAGCGCAGTGCTTCAATGATATTAGCCGTAATCAAGATTTGTGAGCGCCCATTAACATGTGATTCAGCGGAAAACCCATAATCATCATCATACATTAATTCGATTTCCACATTCTCGGGACTGACCTGCCTCTTAGCAGCCATATATAAGCAAAGGGAATTAATGATCTCTTGTTCCGATAGCTTTAGCGGTCCCATGGCCCATTAACCTCTTTTCGCGGACGGTTATGATTATTATTGTTATTGCGAGAGAAGAATATTCTCTTGATCAAGCCGATAATTAAGATAATCACCAATACATTGACCAATAAGCCTAACACCGAGCCCATCATGCCCATATTCGCCAGCAAGCTTCCGAAGAGCAAACCTGCAACTCCGCCTAGCAGCATGCTTTTTGCAAAGCTTCCTTTGTTGAAGGAATTTGTTTTTGTTGTTTTTGCATTGCTTGTTGTAGATTTCTTCTGGTTAAAAATGCTAGAATTATTTGTATTTGAACCTGAATTTGAGTTGAAGGATTTTTTACCTGAGCGGTAAGATTTTGCACTGACCTCGTGTGAAGTGTTAACGAATGTGCTCTCCGCAATCGGAGCAAACACAAATGTCAGCAGCATAAAGGATGCTAATATTTTTGTTGCTAAACTCTTTTTACGCAAAATAATTCCCCCTGTAATGGTTTGAAATAGGTGATTCTTTTCCTGTTACTATACTATGTACGATTGATTCCTGCAAAGGTTTCAATAAAATAGCAAATTTGTATTCTATTTTTTCATCCAATAATTCCTAAGAGGAGGCTGCTCCTATGTATACATCCATGGAGACCATTGCCCTTACAATCACTCTCTTGACGATTATGATCGTCTATTTTGTTAACCAGAAAAATCCTTTTCGTGTTTTCTCCATTCTTCTCCATCGAAAGCAGGTGGTTTGGCATCTTGGCCTCCTTGCTTTGATTCTGTTCATCAATAAGCTTGAACTGCGGTATGAAAGTACATTCACCAATCAGCCGGATTACGCCGCCCTGTTTTATACCTATGAAGCTTCCATTCTAGCAAACATTCAGGATGCCCTGCGCCATCCTCTTTTAACAGAGATAACGACCTTTTTCTATATCATTATGTTCGTCACCTTGATTGCCGTCTCTCTTGTTTCCTACCTCCTCAAGGAGGATTTGAAATTGTTTTATACATTTATTTATGCGATTGGGCTGAATTATATCATTGCCATCCCCTTTTATTTATTTTTCCCTGTAAATGAAGCATGGTATATTCATCCGCAAATTGACTTTTTAATCCCTTCCGTCTATACGGAATTCGAATCGCAATATCGTAATATTTCCGGACTGAATAATTGTTTTCCAAGCCTGCATAACTCTATTTCGCTGACATTATTGCTCCTCAGTTCGCGCTCATCAAGCAGAGTCTTTAAGTCGCTGTTTTATGTCAGCGTGCCAATCATCATGTTTTCGACGATCTATCTCGGCATTCACTGGCTGAGTGATATGGCAGCAGGCATCGCGCTTGCCGTGACTGCGGTGTGGGCTGCTTCCCTTATAACAGAAAGGTATACTCTGCTAGAGGCTAGGAAGACAACCCTTTTGAATAGTGTACAGTCACCTCTTGAATAAGTATGCTATCTTTTATGAAGCAGGCGGATTTGTGCAGCAATATGATGAGAACTATATTCCTGCCCATCTGCCAGCCACCACCGGATGATGCCCATCATAGAGGCAGCATAAATATGGCTTGATACTTGGTTAGGGCGTAGGCTTTTCTGTTTCCGTGCCCTCCTTGGATGTGTGCGGACATGATTTTACTGCCCATCTACCTGCAGACAGGACGAGGCTTTACTGCATTTGAAGCAGGACTGATCCTTCTTCCTGGGGCTGTCATCAATGCCTTCCTTTCTCCGGTGACGGGCAAGCTCTATGACCGTTTTGGAGCCAAACCACTCTTTATTACTGGCCTTTTATTCATACTGCCAGCGATGTGGGCCGTGACCGATTTGGCCTCTACTCCATCATTTTTATTCTTGACGATACGGACAATCATCCTTCGCATCGGCTTAAGCTTTATTACGATGCCGCTCAATACAGCTGGATTGAATGCCCTGCCGAAGGAGCTGACCAACCATGGCTCGGCTGTTAATAATACTGTCCGCCAAATAGCCGGTGCCATCGGAACAGCAGTCGTCATGACGATATTCACTGCCCAGGCAGCCGTCCATACCATAAAGCTAAGCCCAAGTGAACTACAGGCATCTCCAACCCTGCCATCCATGTTTGGAGCAAGTGATGCCTATTATTTCATGATGATTATTGCTCTCATTGCCCTCGTACTTACACTGTTTTTACCGCAAAAAAAGAAAGCCATTCAAACAGCTGCTGAAACAAGAAACATGTAAAAGAACAAGAGGAGATAAGACCGCAAAATCAGTCTCATCTCCTCTTGTTTTTATATTCGTTAGATTCCTTTCGCCTTACCTCCATCAATTAAGTAAACTTGCCCAGTCACATAAGAGTTAACGGATGAGAGCAGGAACACAGCATAATTGGCGAATTCCTCCGGTTTCCCGTAACGGCCGAGCGGGATTTGTTTTTCCGCACGTTCTTTGACTTCCTCCACCGTAAGACCTTGCTTCTCTGCAGTCACCTGATCAAGATAATCAATGCGGTCAGTGGCAATCACCCCTGGTGCAATCGTATTAATAAGGATATCTCGTTCAGCAAATTCAGCTGCAAGCGTCTTCGTTAAGCCGACGATTCCTAAACGGAAGGTGTTTGAAAGAAGCAGCCCTTGAATCGGCTCTTTTACTGAAATCGAGGCCATATTCAGGATTCTTCCACCGTTCTTCATATTGGGAAGAACGGCCCGAATCATACGTATGTAACTGAGCAGGTTCAATTCAAATCCCTTCTGCCAATCTTCATCAGATAAATCCATAAATCCTCCGGCTGGCGGACCTCCAGCATTATTAAGAAGAATATCAATTGTTCCAAGCTTGTCAGCAGTAGCTTTGACGAGCCTGTCAATGTCATCCGCTTGGGTAATATCCGCTTCATGCCAGTAGTAGTTTCCGGCTGGATTTACCTTTTTCAGCTCCTCCACAACGGTCTTCAATTTATCAGCGCTCCGGCTTGTCACCATCACATTAGCCCCTTCTTCAGCCAGCTTGATGGCAATAGCCTTGCCCAGCCCTTGACTTGAAGCCACAACCAATGCATTCTTTCCTTTTAACCCTAGCTCCATTCTTTCTCCCTCCATTCGTATTCCTACTCCTATCATGGCATCTCAACGATTTAATTGTCAAAATATTAATTTTATGGGTATAGAAGGAGTATGGACCATTAACAGTATCCATACTAAAGCAATGGAATCATGGGGAGGAATGACAACGTATGAGAACGAATGAATGGGATTGCATCATCATCGGCGGCGGTATCGCAGGATTGCAGGCCGCAATCCAAATGGGAAGAAGCCAGCATACATGCCTAGTGATTGATTCAAAGGAGGAAGGACGTTCTTCCCTTTGCAAGGACTATCGTAATATTCTCGGCTGGCCGGACGGAATCAGCGGAGAGGATTTGCGGGCACTTGGCCGGGAGCATGCCCAAAAAACAGGAATTGAATTTCTAAAGGACCATGTTACAACATTAAAGGATGTGAATGGCCGCTTCCATGTCAAGACGACAGAGCATGAATTCACCGCCCGCACTTTGCTGCTTGCTACGGGGATAACAGACCGAATTCCTCCTATTCCTAATCTGAAGGAATGCTTAGGAATGACCATCTATATTTGTACCGATTGTGATGGGTATGAGGTCATTGATACACCGACCCTTGTTATGGGCTCTGGTGAAGCTGGGGCAAATTTTGCTCTCTCTCTTCTCTATTGGACAAATCAGATTACGTATATTAATCACGAAAAGAACGATATCCCAGAGGACTTGCTAATGAGGCTCAAGGAAAGCGGGATTTATTATATAGAGGAGAAAATTGAAGCCGTAAGGAAAGAGGGTGATTCCGACTTCAAGGGAGTGTTCCTTGCCAATGGTGAGCTAATCGAAGGGGAGCGTGCCTTTGTTTCCTTCGGCGGCAATGATGTTCACACAGCTTTAGCGGATCAGCTTGGGATTGACGTAATGAACAACCGGCATATACATGTGAATCCGAGGACAAAGGAAACAAGCATTAAAAATGTTTGGGCAGCAGGAGATATCGTTGCTCATTCTGAGCAGGCAACTATCGCAATGGGAGAGGCCACTCAGGCTGCCATCTGGATTCATAAGCGTTTAATGAAGCTGTTAAAAGAAGAATAAGAAAAAGGCCGGATATACATCCGGCCCTTTCTAAAAATCAGCTGAACGTGTAGCGTGTGACTGCTTTATACGTATCATCCTTCTTCAACACAACAGATGGGAAATGAGGCTTGTTAATCGCATCCGGGTATCCTTGCGTTTCAAGGCAAATGGCCATATGATTATGCGGTTTGACCCCTCTAATGGAATATTCACCATCATATTGATTACAAGTATAAATGACAACAGCAGGCTGGTCGGTTTCCACTACAAGCTTGCGTCCGCTTACTGGGTCTTCGAGCACAATCTCTTCCTCAAAATGGCTATCCAGACAGAACGGATGGTCATAACCCCCGCCTGCGATATCATTTTGTTTATAGCCGGATGCCACCCCTTGGGAAACCTCAGCTTCTTCCGTGAAATCAAATGAGGTCCCCTCAACAGGCACAATCTGCCCAGTAGGAATAAGATCCTCTCCAAGTTCCAAAAATGAGCTGCTTTTCAGCTTCAGCTTGTGATTTAGAATGTCTTTCGTTAAGTCCCCGCTCAAATTGAAATAAGAATGATTCGTTAAATTGATGATGGTATCTTGATCAGAATAGGCCTTATAAGAGATTTCTAGACTGCCGTCTTCATCTAGCAAATATGTTGTTGTTACATGAAGATTACCTGGGAAGCCCTCCTCCCCGTCATGGCTTATATATGTAAATTCAACCCCTGCTGCTGTTCCCTTCTCAACCAATTCATAATTCCATACGACTTTATCGAATCCTTTTAAACCGCCATGCAGACTGTTGCTGGATTGATTCTTCGCCAATTGATAGGTTTCCCCATCAAGCGTAAAGCGTCCCCCTGCTATTCTTCCAGCTATTCTTCCAACAATGGCACCGAAATATGGGGAGTGCTTGACATAATCCTCAAGGGTATCAAAGCCAAGAACGATATTACCCATTTTTCCATTTCGATCGGGGACGATCAAATCCGTAATAATGCATCCATAATTGATGCACTTCATCGTCGTTCCTTTATCAGTAGTAAAGGAAAACTGAATAACCTCTTGATCATCCATTCTGCCAAAGCTCGTTTCTCTGATTTCCATAGCATCCCTCTCCTTTTCACAGAATTCTGCAATGTTTATGTATACTAATATACTATCAAAAAACTCTGTAAAGCGCTTTATTTTCCAGAAGGTATATTCAGGACATAGAAATAACAAAGCCTTGTTAGGCTTTGTTATTTATCGCATCATTTAATATGGTCCTCTAATATAATCCTTTACGGAGCCTTCATAGAAATTTTGCAGCCTCTTGAGCTCGTCCTCATTAAATGATTTCGTCTCGAGCGCTGACAGGTTCTGCTCCACCTGTCTCACATTCTTAAAGCCAGGAATGGCACATGTAACGGCTTCTTGGTCTAGAATCCAGCGAAGGGCTGCAGAGGCCATCGATTCCCTGCCATCAGCAATCCAAGAGAGCTGCTCCGAAAGTTCTACACCCTTTTGAAATTCAAGTCCGGCAAACGTTTCACCGACATTGAATTGCTCTCCATTTGCATTAAACTGACGGTGATCCTCTTTAGCAAAATGTGTATCCGCTGTGAATTTACCTGTCAACAGACCGCTTGCCAGCGGTACACGAGCAAGGATTCCGACACCTTGTTCCTTCGCTTTTGGGAACAATTCCTCCAGCGGCTTTTGTCTGAACAAATTGAAAATCACCTGCAAGGCAGCGACATTCGGATTCGTCAGGCAGAATAACCCTTCCTCAACCGTTTCAACACTGACTCCGTAATGACGGATTTTTCCTTCCGCCTGAAGCTTATCCAACACCTCAAAAACATTTGTGTGTTTAAGGATTTCAAGCGGCGGACAATGAATTTGATAGAGGTCGATTCTCTCCCGCCCTAACCGCTTCAAGCTCGCTTCACAATATTGGCGAACGGAATCTTCAGAATAGGTTAATGGATCATGAATATCCCCGGCCCGGCAGAATTTAGTCGCAATATAGATTTCATCCTCTTTTCCCTTTGTCGCTTTACGCAAGAGCTCCTCGCTTCGTCCAGCTCCATACACATCCGCTGTATCGAAGAAATTCACTCCCAGCTCCATCGCACGGGCAAGGGCAGATAAGGCATCCTCATCATTCGACCGCCCCCAGTCTCCGCCTATCCCCCATGTGCCAAAGCTGATTTCGCTTACCTTCATTTCACTTTTACCAAGCTGTCGATAATTCATGAATGCACTCCTCCCTCAAGGAATTAATCTAGCTTAGATGTTTTGTTCTTGTTATAGACATCAAAGCCTACTGCAAGCAATAATACAATACCCTTAATGGTTTGCTGATAATCCGTACCTAAACCAATTAAGGACATCCCATTATTCAAAACACCCATAACAAGTCCGCCGACAACTGCTCCAATAATGGTTCCAATCCCCCCATAGGCAGATGCACCGCCAATGAACACAGCCGCAATGGCATCAAGCTCAAATGAGTTCCCCGCTCCAGGTGTTGCCGCGTTCAAGCGGGCTGCAAAGATCAAGCCGGATAATGCCGCGAGCACACCCATGTTGACGAAAACCCAAAACGTCAGCTTTTGAGTCTTGATACCTGACAGTTTCGCTGCCTTCTCATTACCGCCGACCGCATACAAATGACGTCCAGATACGGTACGATTCGTAAAGAAGGAGTAGGCTACAATCAAGACGACTAAGATGACAAGAATATTCGGAATCCCTTCATAGGAAGCAAGGAAATAAGAGAATACATTTAGAACAGCTACAATGAAGACCAATTTCAAAGCAAAGAGCCATGTTGGCAGTACCTCAAAATGATAGGATTTCTGCTGATTCCGTTTTCGAACCTCTGTCCAAATCAACACGAGGGAAACAATGACTCCTACAATTAAGGTCAAAAGATCAAGTGAGGCGGTTTTGCTTAATTCAGGCAGGAAGCCTGTACTGATTTTCCGGAATTCTTCCGGGAATGGCGCAATGGATTGCCCGCCCAATACCCAAAGTGTAAGTCCGCGGAAGACAAGCATCCCGGCAAGCGTAACGATAAAGGCAGGGACTTTCAAATATGCGACCCAGAATCCTTGCCATGCACCAATTAAAGCGCCTATCAATAAGCATAAGACAATCGAAAGCCATACCGGCAAATTCATCTCTACCATGAAAATGGCTGACATCGCACCGGTAAACGCAACGACCGAACCTACTGAAAGATCAATATGTCCGAGTAAAATAACAAGAAGCATCCCAATGGCAAGCACGAGTATGTAACTGTTTTGCAGGATAAGATTCGTTATGTTAATCGGTTTCAATAAAACGCCATCCGTTAGTATTTGAAATAAGATAACAATAAAGACTAAAGCGAGTATCATGCCATATTGGCGAACATTATTTTTCATTAAGCTGCCAAGTGTTTTCATCCTTGTTCCACCCCTGTTCTGGTCATGTATTTCATAATATTCTCCTGGGACGCGTCCTTGCGTTCAAATTCAGCGGTAAAAGCCCCTTCACGCATAACATAGATTCGGTCGCTTATACCGAGCAGCTCAGGAAGCTCTGAGGAGATGACCAATATTCCCTTTCCTTGGTCTGCAAGCTCATTAATAATGGAATAAATTTCATATTTCGCCCCGACATCAATCCCGCGCGTTGGCTCATCAAGTATGAGAATATCAGGCTCTGTAAAAATCCACTTGCTGAGAACCACCTTCTGCTGATTCCCTCCGCTCAGGTTCATCGCCTTTTGGGTAATGCTTGGTGTTTTGATATTCATCTTCTTCCGGAAGCTCTCTGCCTCAATGACCTCCTGTCCATCATCAATAATGGACTTCTTTGCCACCCTGTGTAAGTTAGCGAGCGTTATATTGGTTTTGATGTCTTCTTCAAGCACAAGGCCGAACGATTTCCGGTCCTCTGTGACATAAGCAATCCCGGCATCAATGGCCTGGGTGATATTTTTTAAGGTTAATTCCTTGCCATCCTTGAAAAGCTGCCCGCTCATCTTCGTCCCATATGCCTTACCGAAGATGCTCATCGCAAGCTCTGTCCGACCAGCTCCCATCAAACCGGCTATTCCGACGATTTCTCCCCTGCGAATATGGAAGCTTACATCATCAACGACATTCCTGGCCGTATTCGTTACATCCTGAACAGTCCAATTCTTCACTTCAAAAATAGTCTCGCCGATGGAAGGGGTGTGCTCCGGGTAAAGATTAGTCAGGTCCCTGCCGACCATTCCTTTGATGATACGTTCCTCTTTCACTTGGTCCTTTTTCATGTCCAATGTTTCAATTGTCTTTCCATCCCTTAGAATCGTGATGGAATCAGCCACTTTCGCAATCTCATTTAATTTATGCGAGATGATGATCATCGTCATGCCTTGCTTTTTAAATTCCAGCATGAGATTCAGCAGGTTTTCACTATCATCTTCATTCAATGCGGCGGTAGGCTCATCCAAAATGAGAAGCTTTACTTCCTTTGAGATAGCCTTGGCAATTTCAATCAGCTGCTGCTTTCCTACCCCAAGTTGATTCACCATCGTATCCGGCGACTCTTTTAATCCAACAATCTTCAGCAAATCAATGGTCTTTGCATACGTTTCGTTGAAATTAATGATACCCCGTTTACTTTGTTCATTCCCAAGGAAGATATTTTCCGAAATTGACAGATAGGGGATTAAAGCGAGCTCCTGGTGAATGATGACGATCCCCTTGCTCTCACTGTTTTTGATGGTTTTAAACTCACATACCTCATCTTCAAAATAAATATCTCCTGAATAGCTTCCATGAGGATAAACACCGCTCAATACTTTCATTAAAGTTGATTTACCTGCACCATTTTCTCCGCAAAGTGCATGTATTTCTCCTTTTTTAATCTTCAGATTGACATCGTCAAGGGCCTTGACGCCAGGAAACGTTTTTGTGATATTTCGCATTTCCAAAATAATAGATGACAAGAAACTCACCCCAATTAGTAGGATAGATGTTACTTATAAATGAACGTACAAGTAACATCCATCCAGAATTTTACTCGCTTATTTCACTTCATCTTCACTATAGTAACCGCTGTCCACAATGACTTCTTTATAGTTCTCTTTGTCCACGGAAACCGGGTCAATTAAGTAAGTAGGAACAACTTTATTGCCATTATCATAGGATTCTGTATCATTCACTTCAGCTTCCTTATCACTTAATACTGCATCTGCCATTTCAACGGCTTTAATAGCTAGTTCCCTCGTATCCTTAAACACAGTCTGTGTTTGTTCACCTGCAATGATTGATTTTACTGAGGCAAGCTCTGCATCCTGACCTGTGATGACCGGCATTGGTTTAGAATCTGTTCCATAGCCTACACCCTTCAAGGAAGAGATAATTCCGATACTGATGCCATCATATGGAGACAAAACAGCGTCAACTAATTCACTGGAATATTTAGAGCTTAAGATATTGTCCATACGGGATTGAGCCGTTGCACCATCCCAGCGAAGAGTAGAGATCTGGTTCATTTTTGTCTGTCCGCTTTGGACGACTAATTTTCCTTCATCAATATACGGTTTTAAGATGCTCATCGCGCCGTCATAGAAGAAGTAAGCATTATTATCATCCGGTGAACCGCCGAATAATTCGATGTTGAACGGACCTTTCTCGCCATCTTCAAGACCTAATTTCTTCGTAATGTAAGAGGCTTGCAGGACACCGACTTCAAAGTTATCAAATGTAACATAATAGCTGACATTATCGGTTCCTTTAATCAAACGGTCATAGGAAATAACTTTTATATCCTGGTCAGCTGCCTTTTGAAGCACCTCTGTCAAGGATTCCCCGTCAATTGGAGCAACAACGAGAACGTCAACCCCTTTTGTAATCATGTTTTCGATTTGAGCGACCTGGTCCTCAACGACATCTTCTCCGTATTGAAGATCAGTCTTATAGCCCTTTTCCTTGAATTCCTTCACCATGTTTTCCCCATCAAGAACCCAGCGTTCGGAGGATTTTGTCGGCATAGAGATTCCGACATATCCCTTATCGCCATCTCCTGATGAGGTGGAATCGCTTCCGCAAGCCGCCAAAGCAAATACCAACGTGAGCAGCAAGAATGCAGTGATCATCTTTTTCATGAAATTAACCTCTCCTTTATCATCATTGCAGGATTCAAATGTTGTATTCTGAAAACTTACATCTTTCTAATATTTGAATCCGCTTACAAAATCTATCATACTACTTGTTAGTACAAGTTTCTACTAAAATTTAACTTAAACTAACAAATTTTTATAATAAAAATAAAAAAACCCACATATTTGCAGGTTTTTGGAATTTATATTTTTTTTGTTGACTGTCTGATAATGAGGACCGGTTCATACACATAGGATGGATTAGCGTTATCCTTTTGCTCAACCAATTGGAGGATTGCCTTTGCCGCCTGTACACCCATCTCGTACTGAGGATGTTTAATCGTTGTTAGCTTGACCTCAGAGGCCACAGCAAGATAGGAATCATCGAAACCGACAATGGAGAGGTCATTCGGCACAGAAAGACCGGCCTCCCTTATTACATCCAGTGCCGCCAAAGCAACTTCATCATTATAGAAGCATATGCCACTCGGCCGGCTCTCTCTCGCAAGAATATTCGCAAACTCTCCCTCAAGGACCTGTTCTCTTTCTGAAGTCGTATATGTAAGAAGCATATCCGAATCAATAGGAATCTTGTATTCTCGATGAGCACGGATGAAGCCCTTCATTCGCATAACACCTTGCATATCATCCGTTTTAAATAAACCGGCAATATTCGTATGCCCCTCTTTAATCAAATGCTCCGCCTGTAAATAACCTCCCAGCTCATCATCAACGGTCAAGCTGTATGGATTAAGTTCACTATATGCCGCATTGATCATCAAATAAGGAATCCCTTTCATTTCAAGGTCAAGATAATATTTCAGATTAGGATTTGGATGATTGCTCTTCGTCGGCTCAACAATCAGTCCGGTCAAATCCCTCTCCATCACATTCTCAAGACATTGCCGTTCTTTCTCAAAATCATTATTCGTACTATACAATAATAAGGTATAGCCCTTACTGCTCAAATAAGATTCTACCCCGTTTATAATAGACGGGAAAATATAGTTGGAAATATAGGTCGTGATCAGGGCAATTGCCTTATCAGCTCCGGAGGAAGATTGTGATATGGAGCGGTCAGCACAATAGGTGCCAGACCCCTGTTCCGTATAAAGCCAGCCCTCATTGACCAAATCATTGATGGCTTTACGGACGGTGTGGCGGCTGACTTCAAATCGAATGGTCAGCTCTGACTCAGAGGGGATTTTTTGATTAGGCACGTATTTCTCATCTAAAATAGCTTGTTTAATTTTCTCTTTAACTTGCTCGTATTTTTTCATTCAAAGTTACACCCTCCTGTCTATCTCTCCCTTTAATATAGCATAGTTGTTAGTACATGTTGTCAAATTATATCAATTAAAAGGAAAATTCGGACGTATTTTATCATAGTATTGGCGAAATTCCTAATGATTCTATATTATCTTGTCATATCTCTTTGTAGCATTCACTAGTCGAATATAAAGTGATGAAGCCATTAAGGAGTAGGGCTATTGTTTTTAAATGTCAGGCTCTGATAATCTTAATCCTATTGATTTACGTTGCAGGTGATTGTGCCTCTAGGTGCGAGCGGGAACCCTCCTTGAGTGCTTTGGTGCATGCCAGTCCACTAATCTAAGCCAGAATTCAAACGGCTGAAAGGTTGACGAGCGGCATTCTATATAGCAACATTCATTTTTACAGAGCCACATGATAAAAAGCCACATCCATTTGGAAGCAGCCTGCTCGTATTTTTCATGGTAAGTTCCTTCGGTTCAAAAAGCAAAATCCTTATTCAAATCCTCTACCTCTGTCAAAATAAACTCCTTAGATATTTGTAATTTTTCTTTTGTCTTCGTTAATTCTAATTCATCTATAGGTCCTGTAACATTCCCATTCTCAAGTTTGATAATCCAATAATGGTCATTCTGTTCGTCTGGTATTTCATCACCGTTCTGGCTTTTAGGATTATGAATCAAAGGGACTTGTTTAGCCATAATAAAGTTATCATCCCACCCTACCTCCGTAACCTTAGCGGGTATTATCGGGGAATCCCAATTGCCCTGACTAATTTTAGCAGCAATCGTTACTTGATGCCCTGAGGTTCTAATAACGGAATAGTTACTTGGCAAATCAATTTCATAATCAGATGCTCCCGGACATCCAGTTAGGAATAGGCTGCTTATCATGACTGTAAATAATAAAATTCTGAATCTTATTCTAGACATACATCCTCCAATACCATACATATTATACCAAATATCCTTGTAGAGAGAATCTAACAGATATCTGCATAACAAAAAACTGCAGTCATTAATCAGGGTGAACTGGCCTCGTTCGGTATCCTATAGACTTTTAACAAATCCAATGCTTTTCTCTGAATATCCCCTGTTTCGATAAAATGTGTGTGCATGATATCTCTCTGTTCGGTTCCCGCTGTTTAGCCCAATCCCAGAAGCCCCGATCTTTCTCGCCCAGCACTCCGCCTCTTCCAATAGTTTATTCCCTACTCCTTTATTGCGATAATTTGAATCAACTACTAGTGCTGCAATACGAACATAGAAGCCTTCTCTTTCATAATAATATCCTTTATAAAGGCCGATCATCCCTACAACTTTGTCTTCATAGGAGGCTAATAAAGTATGATAATAAGGATTTTGTTTGATTTGGCTAAACCTCTTTTTCATATTTTCAGTTGTAGTAGGATAACCTAATTGCCCCATAAGTGCAGCCAATTCCTTACTATCATTCTCTGTTGCTTCTCTAATGTCCATTTCGTATACCTCCAAATCATAAATAAAAGACCATTCAGCCGCCTCTGCAGCAGTAAAAAAGCGATTGCTCCTATTTTGCAATGGCACGGTTTATTTATATCAATTATGGATGTTTTGGCCTTTCGAAAATCAATTCATAATAAGTGCCCGCTGAAACAACAGAAGTGAAGAAATCTGGAGGGAAAATCTGAACAAATCGCCAGCCTTCTGCTGCATGGCTTTTAATGACTTCTCGATAGTCTTCCTCAGGCTTTCCTGATAATCTTTTAAATTCAATCTTTACAAACTTGTATTCGTACATTATTTTCCCCTTGTTCTTGTGAAATATTTTTATAGATCAAACTTCTTATAGCCGTCCATATTCATTTAAAAATAGTTGTAAACGTCAAGGATAGAATAGAAAAAATGATCATTGAACTCAGAAGTGTTGAAAGATATTGTTTTGAGCCCCTCAGATACTTCCACTCCAATATAGCTTGGTAACCCATAAGCGTTAATAAAAAAAGGATAAAATGCCATTCAGTCGTAACTGCTGCCCTACTAACAATGTACACCAAGTAAATAACGACTATTATCGCTCTTCCCCATTGATCAACTTTTTTTCCGTTGGTTTTGGCGATGTTTTTTCTCTTCACACCTAACAATTTATCAATTGTTTTTTCTATTAATAATATGATAAAAAATAGGATAATTAGAATTATCACTAGCCGCAAAATATACCCACTCCATCTATGACAGTATTACCCGTCTCCATTTTATCCCTTAAGAAATTATCTCGAAAAAGTATTAACCTTTCCGTTAAAGAACCATATTTAAAATTTCATCAATCCATTCTTGGTTTTCCTCTAAACCGAGAATATGACATAAATGATTATGGACCTTTTTAAACTCTGGAATCATCTTATTTATGACAAACATTATTTCGTCTGTGTCACGAGTGCTGAACCATCGTTCAAGTAGTTCAAGTTGAAAATCAGTTAATTGACTTCGGATTCCTTCATATTTTGCCCAGTCCCCAACAGCATTAGGTTGAATGCCAGCTTCCATATACCAGCCGATTACCATTAATTGCCTCAAGCGATCAAGACAATTAAGAGCATAATAAATTTCTTTCCGCATCACTCTGCGATAGACTTCGTGAACATGAGCAAGGAATTTAGCCCTCCAGATTTCCATTTCCTGCTCATTTGGCCTGTAGGATAATTCCCTAGATTTACTCCATCCATTCTTTAACAGTCCATTCCAATCTCGGACAATTTTAATGTTTTGTAACCATACAGAGGGTTGAATATCCTTAATCTTATAATAAAAAATGTCTACTTTAATAAAAGTATCATAATGAGCAACAGTATGAGTGGCCCAAGGGAAATCCTCAAAGAATAGGACCTTTCCCCATTTTTGGGCTCTTTGTTTTTTAGTTAATCTATATGCTTCATATACTTCCTCTTTCACTACAATTCGCAGGTCAATGTCAGAATATAAATCTGTCTTCTGGTTCGCCATTGAACCGCCGTAAAATACAGCCAATACATTCTCATCATTAAGTAAATCTTGTTCAATGAAACTTTTTATGTATTGACGATGCTTTTGGAGACCTAAATCTCTTTTTTGGTGTTTATGGTTTGATCCCGCACATGATAAACCAACTTCTTGTTTGAAAGTGATGTTAATCAAGAATATCCATTTAGAACTTGTCATTTTCTATTATTTGCCTGCTTAGATATTAGACCTTGTTAACTCAATAACACATCCGTTGCAGATTTTCGCTTTAATGGTATAAGGTCGAACTCACTTATTTTCTTTGAATAAGGACGAAACCTATTCCTACAGGATCAACCAAGTAGGCAAGGTAGAAGTCATCAAACTCCATCTTTCTCGTACAATCATCGCACCACTGTTTTTAGCGTTAGCTATGGCCTCATCCATTGAATCAACTTCAGTTTGAATTCACATCCCGTGCGGATAATCATTTGGTCCCTTTGCGATTCCACCGTTAATCCCATGATTTTCGGCTCCTCCCTTTGTAATAACAGCCCAATAATCTCAGTGTGGCTCGCCAACTTCCCAACCGAATACTTTAGAAAAGAATTCTGCTGCTTTTTTTCAGGTTCCTGACTATTTAGTTCGAGTCTTCCCTTCAGAATAACCTTCTTCCAGTTTCATTTAATTGAATCATTCGTTTCTAATTCTACGTTTCATAGAGAATGCCTTGCAAAAGCAGAATTGTTATGCAGTTTAACGGCAATCTGGCAGCCTTCATTTAATTACGTACATGGCATCTGATTATTACCTTACCATGTTTTCTTCAATCGCTTTCAATATGGCATAGGCTCCCTTTGACCGATTTGAGCATACCACGGTTTTAATGGAACTTCTCGGATAGAACGATGAATGAAAACTAACTCCAGGATCGTAACCCATAATGTGATATTTAAAAATTCCATCATCATTTTTGTCAATCCACACACCATAACCATAGAATTGATCATCTCTTGTTTTAATATAGGGCGTAAATAACTGGCGAGTGAATTCTTCACTTAGTAATTGATCATTCATAAGGGCATCCCATAGTTTCGCCATGTCATTGACCGTTACATAAGCACCGCCATCAGCACCGCCTTTTACAGGCAAGGAGTAGATATTCGTTTTCCAGTTTCCATCCGGATAGTCAATATAGCCTAACGCTGTTTTTGATGGCAAAGCATCAAATTCAAAATAACCAGAGTCAGTCATTCCACATTTTATGAAAATATTTTCTATCATGTAATCAGCAAAATTCACTTGGGTAGTCTGTTCAATAATTAATCCAAGCAGGATGTAACCTGCATTATTATAATGAAATCTTTCACCTGGCATTGATTTCATAGGCTGATTTTGAAATAAAGGCAAAAAGTCTTTCAACGTTCTGATGTGATACATTGGATTCTTAATCCATAACTCCTCAAAATCATCCATGACTTCCTCGTCAAAGTAATCTGGGATTCCCGCTGTGTGTGTTAATAATTGATGAATGGTAATATCCTTATCAAATTCAGGGAAGGAAATAGGGAGACAATCTCTTAATCTTGTATCAAATGATAAGAACCCCTGCTCTACAAGTTGACACACTCCTATTGCCGTAAATAATTTGCAGCCTGAAGCTATTCCGAATCGTGTATCCGAACCATTCATTATTTGTTCCGAACGATTAGCATAACCACGACTTACTTTTAACGTATTTTTACCATCTTGCACCAGAATAGTTCCAGAAAAATTATGTTTATCCATAACATCAGTAAGGTAATCTTCAATAGTTACTTTCATTTCTACTCTCCTCTGCTTCTTGATGCTGTACAAAATTCGACAATTGGGACATAAATTCCTCCTGAATCACTGCCCTGGCCTAAACATGTTTGATGAAATTGCCCATTTATCTTTATCTTTGGGTTACTATTCTGAACCAACCACTTCCGGCAAGTTCACAGGTTAGCCTTATAAAAACAACTCCATCTCTAATTGCTTATCCGAAAATCCCATTTTCTTATAAAGCTGATAGCCCTCATCGGAAGGATGCAGCCATATTCTTCCCACACCTAATCTATGACAATCTGAAATACATTTTTCTAGCAAGGAACGAGCTATTCCGCGACCTCTGTATTCTGGTAGAGTATACATATTCATGATGTATGCTTCTAATCCGCCAATATTCTTACCATGAGGAGGTCTTTCAAACAAGACTAAACCACTGATGCCTACAATTGTCCCCTTTACCTCGGCAACCCAAGCTGTATAGTCTTCATTAGCTAACTTCTCCTTAAAGTAAGCTTCGTTTGCCCTAAATACCTGTGACTTATTTTCTTCATTAACATCTCCTACAGCTGAGAGTAGTTCTATTCTTAATTTAGTCATGGTATACACATCTTTTAATATTGCTTTTCTTATAGTCCAGTCCATTTAGCATCCCTTTCTATTGCTCTATGAAAGCGTTAATAGCATCTTGATAAAAAGGCTGTCATGGAGACAGCCTTCCATTTCCTACTGATTTCATCTGTTATTTACCAATGAGTATAGTGGAACCCATATCCGCTTCCCGCTTAAACATACGGGAGTAGATTCCGTTCTCCTTGTTTACCAATTCGTGATGGGTGCCGGATTCCTTAATCCTTCCTTCATCCATGACGATAATTCGATCTGCGGACAACACGGTTGAGAGTCGGTGGGAAATGATGATGACGGTCTGCCGCTTCTTCCTTTCTCGTATCGCTTCATTAATCTTCAATTCCGTAATTGGATCCAGCGCTGAGCTCGCTTCGTCAAGAATGAGCAGCTTAGCTTCTCTCACCAATGCCCTAGCAAGTGATAGACGCTGTTTCTGTCCTCCAGAGAGGCTGGTTCCCCGCTCTCCAACAGAGGAATCGAGCCCATCCGGAAGACCTTGATAATACTCCCATAAGCCACTGTCCCTTAAAGCGGCCAGCAGTTCCTGATCACTTGCCTTTGTATTCCCGATTCTCAAATTGTCCCGAAGAGTGCCATTGCGCAGCTGGACATCCTGAGAAACAAATGCAATCTGGCTTCGCAGCCAGCCGATGTCAAATGTCTCAATAGGCTGACCGTCTATGAGGATTAGACCGTCCTTCGGCTCATACAAACGAAGCAGCAGATCTGTTATCGTTGATTTACCGGCACCGCTCGGACCTGTCAGCGCAACGGCATCCCCGCCTTCAATATGAAAGGAAACGCCACGGAGGACCGGCTCTTCTTTCTCAGGATAGGCGAAAGTAACATCATGAAACGTGATACTTCCCTTCATTTCAGCAGGGACTACACCAGCCTTTGTTTCCGCTTCTGATTTTGGGTTTGCCAGAAGGATATCCGAGCGATCTAAGGCAGGTCCTGTACGCCTGATGGAGAGCCACATCCTGAGCATCTTCTGCATTTCATTAGCGGCAATTGTCACTAGGCCTCCCGCTGTCAGCATTTGACCAGTGGTCAGCTCACTGTTCCAGATTAAGAGGATACTGATAAAATACACACCAGCCAAGGCGATTCCGTTATACCCGCCAATGACGACAATCGATTGCATCCGTGCCTTCAACTCACGCACGGAATGCTTCACAAAGGCTTGCCTGATGCCGACGATACTCTCAACCTCACTGTCCGATACGCCGAGCACTCTAGAAAGATGGATACCTGTCACGGATTCGCGCATCCGTTCCAAATATTTTGACGCCTCGTCCCGCGCCTGTTTAGAAGCGAGACGCGTTCTTTTCCCAACATAATTCGATGCCATATAAAAGATAATACCAAGCACTACGCTCGCCATCATTAAGTATGGATGAATAAATAAAAGAACAATATTATAAATAACAACGCCCTGGACCGCTGCCATCAATGTCGATCCTTCCCAAGCGAGGAAATTATGCAGGGTATCCGGATCATCCGACGTCCTGGCCAGCAATTCTCCGGATTTTGCATTTTGGAAAAAGGAGAATGGCAAATATTGAACATGTGTAAACAGCCTAATCTTCTGCCTGTTCGTCACAGATTTCGCAATATAATGGCAAAAGTATTCATCAATAACCATCATCACCAAATCAAATACGGCCACAAAGACCAGCAGCCACATCAATCCCCAAAGGAGATTCGTTGATTGTCCAGGAAGAATATCGTCGACAAGCCAGCTCAGCGCAAAAGTTGGGATGACAGAGGCGCAAACCTGGGCAATAGCAATAACAATCGAATCACCGAGCACCCATTTCCAAAAAGGCTTCAAGAAGGCAAGAACACGTCTGCCATCTTTGCTTTTTCCTTCTAATTGTACCGTGCTCATCCTACTCTCCCCTTTTCAAGTTCTTTATATTGTGACATGTACAGCTCATAATAACGGCCTTTCAGTGACAGCAATTGCTCATGTGTCCCCCGTTCAGCAATAACACCCCGCTCCAAGAATAGAATCTCATGCGCGTCCCTCACCGTAATCAGCCTATGAGCAATCGTAATCGTCGTTCTTCCTGGAATGAGGCGTTCGAGTGCTTCCTGTACCCTTTCTTCGGTTTCGCCGTCCAGGGAAGAGGTCGCTTCATCAAAGATCAACAGTTCTGGATGGCGCAAGATGGCTCTCGCCAGCGCTACCCTTTGGCGCTGTCCTCCGGATAATTTAAGTCCGCGTTCCCCAATAAGGGTTTCATAGCCATTCGGGAGTGTGTTAATAAACTCAGTCAATCCGGCCGCCTCTGCCGCATGCCTAAATTCTGTCTCTGTCGCATCCTTTTTACCGTACAATAGGTTCTCCTTCAATGTTCCATTCAAAAGGAAGGTCTCCTGACTCACGACTCCGACCTGCCTTCTAAAAGAGTTGCGGTCATAATCAGAAAGCCGTTTTCCATCAATTAAGACCTCTCCTTGATCTGGTTCATACAACCCAAGCAAGAGCTGGACAATCGTACTTTTTCCGCCGCCGCTGGTACCGACGATGCCGATATGCTTGCCAGGCTCAATGATGAAGCTAATATCATTCAGCACAGTCAAATTCGTACCGGGGTATTGGAAGGTTACATGCTTCATTTCAAGCTTTCCTTCAATCCCGCCTATCTCTGGAAGGCCTGCCTCATGTTCCTCAGGCAAATCAAAATATTCGTATAAACGCTGCAAAGCCGGAATGGCCTGCTGAATCGTCAATGCATTCTCAGCAAGCGAGCGGACTGGCTGAAACATCGTTGGAATAAACCCTAAGCAAGCTACAAGTACACCGACCGTGATATCTCCTCGCCATACGGCAAATCCGCCAATCAGCATAACGACACCGGGTGTAGCGATATTAAAAAGGTTCCCCAGGCGCCAATTCACCTTGCTGATGAGGGCTGCCTTAATGGAAAAGGCCATCCACTTCCCAAGCTTCGTCCGCTGTGTATCAATTTCCTTTTCCTGCAGCTGAAAGGTACGGACAAGCCTTGAGGACTCGATGCTCTCCTGCATATGGTGGTACATATCTGCACTCATATCACGCTGTACAGCGCTCATCTTTCTGACCGTTGTTCCTAGCTTGAATGAAGGATATAAATAAATGATAAAGACACCAACCATAACAATCGCTGTCGGCCAGAATAAAAAGATGACCGTCGCAAAAGCTGCGACCGCACTGATAATCTGCTGTAAAAATCGCGGAACAACCGTATTATTCAGGTTTTGAATCGATTCCACATCGTGCGTAAGCCGGTATAGCATATCTCCACGCGGCGTGTGCTGGAAGAATGACATCGGAGCCTTATGTAATTTCTTAAACGCCCGAAGCTGCATATCTGTGATGACATCCAAGCCAACCTTAATTTGTATATACTCCTGCAGGCTTTCAAACACCACTTTGCCTATGTAGGCAATCACGAATCCCCCAATGATCCATGGCAATAATTGTACAGCCTCGTTTTGGAGCACATCATCGACAAGCTTCCCTGTCAATATTGGGGGCAGAATCGTGAAAGCTCCCCCAATGAGGGCAAATACGACTGCCATCACGACACTAAACCAATAGGGCTTAAAATGCCCAAGTATTTCCTTTGCTAACTTCAATGCCAATCCCCTCCAATATTTAATAATTCTAGAACATTCGCTCGTAAAATACACGAACTTTTTCAAATATTCCAAAATAAATTGGAGAAATAGATGCTTACCTAATTCATCACTCACAATCTATTTTCACAGCATAGTCCGCTTCTCTCCTGTATCTTTGCGCAGGCTGGCTTTAAAAAGAAAACGCCTAGATAATCCTGTGCATAAAAAAGCTGCCTAGAATCGGCAGCCGTATGCAACGCTCTATATCTGAATTTGGTCTAGTACCTACTTTTCCATAACGGCAAAATAGTTTTCTTCATAATCTGCAAAGTTAAATACTTTACCGGAAGGCATTTGGACAATCTCTCCGACAGTCACTTTTTTCTTTATTAAGTCATTGTGTAATTGCTCGAGATTATCTGTGAAAAACATTAAAGAAGGGGTACCGAGATTCAGGCCAGGAGACATTTTTGAAACAAAGTCCTTATTATGCAGAATGAGGCTTGTTTCAGCCCCCATTTTTGGTGCAATTTCAATCCACCTAAATCCTTAGGTTTTATTCTCCTTAGCTATTACAGTGAAGCCCAATTGGTTTGTCCAGAATTCCACTGCCTCATCTTGGTTATCAACATACAGCATGATTTGACCAACTTGACTAATCACATTCTTTTCCCTCCCAAATTATGATGATTTTTGTTTACAGCCTAGATTCTCTATTACGCAAGAATTCTCCTGCCAATCATTTAGCTTCTTTTGCCCATCTTTTCGTTGCCCCGTTTAAAATTTCCTGTCGCTTTAGCCAATAATAACTGAACTTCTGTTCCGTTATCTTCTACTTCTTTTATTCTCGCTATAAGACGTTCAGCCTCATGATCCTTCATCATTTTAATTTGTTTACCTTTGTAATAGATGAAGATCGTTCCATTTTTCGTTGTTTGATAAGTAAATGGTTCCTCATTTAACCTGTTACGTTTGTCTATTCCCCCCACCTGCACCGCCTCCTGAATGATTATCATTTACCCATTGTATTCAGCGATTCTCCTTTACTTGCACCGGTCCAAGAACAGAAATCTCCTCTAAAAACGAAAAGGACGGCCATATTAAACCCGTCCTTCATCTATTCATCTATCGATGTGTAAAGACCGGACGGCGCTTCTCAATAAACGCTTGAATTCCTTCCTTCACATCCTCCGTCTCAAACACCTCCTGGAATAGCTTTGCCTCCAGGGCCAGTCCCTCCTGTAATGGCTTTTCATGACCTTCATTGACAGCTTGTTTAATTCGTTTCAATGCTTGTAAGGAATGACGGCTAATCTTGGCTGCAAGCCTTTTAGCATCCTCGATTCCATTTTCTGCAATTTGGTTCACGATGCCTAAATGGAGTGCTTCCTCTGCCGTGAGGGAATTTCCAGTAAACATCAATTCCTTTGCTTTTGCTTCCCCAATCAAGCGAGGCAGGCGCTGTGTGCCCCCTCCGCCTGGGAACAATCCCAGCTTCACTTCAGGGAGCCCCAGCTGTACCTCTTTTGAGGAAATACGGATATCACAGGTAAGTGCGAGCTCAAGTCCGCCTCCTAGTGTATGTCCGTTTAAATAGGCTATCGTTGGTTTCGGGAAAGCGTGAATAACATGGAAGACTTCCTTCTTCTTGCTAGGTTTATCAAGTTTTTCTCCATTAATCATCTGAGGGAACTCTTTTATATCCGCCCCAGCCATGAAGGCCTTTTCTCCTTTACCGGTTACGATTACGGAGACAACATCATCCGCTTGCTCCAATTCAGCAAAGGCCTCGCATAATTCCTCCGCAACCTGATGACTTAGTACATTCATAGGTGGATTATCAATAGTTACAATCGCGATATTATCAGATTTCTCAACCTCAATCACCGTATACATTCTTTATCCCCCTTATTTCGGCTGCATGCGGATGGCGCCATCCAAGCGGATTGTCTCACCATTGAGCATCGGATTTTCTATAATGCTTTTTGCAAGCATGGCGTATTCCTCTGGGTAACCAAGTCGAGACGGGAATGGAACCATTGCTCCAAGTGCTTTTCTCGCTTGTTCGGGAAGCCCGCCGAATAATGGTGTATCAATCAAGCCTGGCGCAACCGTCATGACCCTTACCCCGCTGCGTGCCAAGTCACGGGCAAGCGGCAACGTCATACCAACAATACCGCCTTTAGAGGCGCTATAGGCTGCCTGTCCTATTTGACCTTCAAAGGCTGCGACAGATGCCGTATTGATAATGACCCCGCGCTCGCCCTCTGCATTCGGTTCATTCTTAATCATCTGTTCAGCAGCCAGGCGAAGAACATTGAATGTACCAATCAAATTCACCTCAATCACCTTCTTGAAGCGGCCTAAATCGTGGACCTTATCCTTTGAGACTACCTTTTCTCCTACTCCTATCCCCGCACAATTAATAACCGTATTCAGGGAGCCAAATTGCTTGATGCCATCAGAA
Source organism: Bacillus sp. FJAT-27916 (assembly GCF_001183965.1). Lineage (GTDB taxonomy): Bacteria > Bacillota > Bacilli > Bacillales > Pradoshiaceae > Pradoshia. The sequence goes on along the minus strand of NZ_LFZV01000001.1, from coordinate 1,860,456 downwards.
ATTGCCTGGGAGACTTCCTCTTCACTCGTCACGTCAGCCCTTTTAAATAATACCTGTGAATGACCAAGCTTTTCTGAAAGAGCATGGCCCTTTTCTTCATTCTGATCGATAATAACAGCCTTACCGCCATTTTCAACAATCAATTTAACTGTCGCTTCCCCTAATCCAGATGCCCCGCCGGTCACAATGGCGATCACTTCATTCATTTTCATCCTTCCAACCTCCCCATTTATGATGCTATTACGTCAAACGTTCGATAATCGTTGCATTTGCCATTCCAGCACCTTCACAAATAGCCTGCAGACCATATTTCCCTTCTGTTCTTTCCAGCTCATGCATAAGTGTGATCATTACGCGGGCACCGCTTGCGCCGAGTGGATGCCCAAGCGCTATTGCCCCTCCATTGACATTAAGCTTTTCTGGATTAGCACCAATATCATCAAGCCACGCAAGAGGAACAGGAGCGAAAGCCTCATTCACTTCATATAAATCTATGTCTTCGATGGTTAAGCCCGCTTTCTCCAATACCATTCTTGTTGCCTCAATCGGACCGGTCAGCATAAGGGTTGGATCAGAGCCGACAACTGTTCGTGCTACTAGCTTAAAGCGCGGCTTCAATCCAAGCTCAAGTGCTTTCTCCTTAGACATGACCAAGACAACAGCTGCCCCGTCACTCATTTGACTCGCATTCCCCGCATGAATGATTCCATCCTCCTTGAAGGCTGCCGGAAGTGTGCCAAGCTTTTCGAGGGAGGTTCCTCTGCGCGGCCCTTCATCTTGGGTGACGAGCGTCTTCGTTCCATCCTCTTCAATGACCTCAATCGGCATAATTTCACGATCAAAACGGCCCTCATTCTGAGCATTGATGGCACGCTGATGACTCATTAAAGAGAATTCATCCAATTGCTGACGGTCATAGCCCCATTTCTCTGCAATTCTTTCCGCTGAAAGACCTTGATTGATTAGTTCATACCGGCTTGAGAGCTCTTTGCTCGGCCTGGATTCCTTCCTTGTCGATCCCATTGGAACCCTTGTCATACTCTCCACTCCACCAGCGATGACGATATCCATGTCACCTGAAAGGATAGCCTGTGCTGCAAAATGGATGGCCTGCTGACTTGAGCCGCATTGCCTGTCAATAGTTGTTCCAGGCACCTTGACAGGGAAATCAGCCATCAAAGCAGCTGAGCGAGCGATATTAATTCCCTGCTCCTCCACCTGCGAAACACAGCCAATAATCACATCCTCTACGAGTTCGGCCAATATACCGGAACGCTTTACGACTTCCTTCAAGGCATAGGACAATAAGTCATCCGGCCGAATGTCCTTAAATACACCTTTTCTCTTTCCAACTGGTGTTCGTACCGCTTCAACGATTACTGCTTCTCTCATCTGTCATTCTCCTTTATAATCCGATTTTCTTTGCGATAATCTGTTTCATGATTTCATTCGTTCCGGCATAGATGGATGTGACCGCAATATCACGGTAGCGCCTGCCAATGGCATATTCCTCCATGAATCCGTATCCACCATGAAGCTGCATGCAGTTTGCGACAAGCCGCTTGGCCATGTCTGTCACCCACCATTTAGCCATGCTGACTTCTGTAACAACATCCTCCCCGTCCATATGACGGACAATCAAATCATCAATGAACGATCTGCCAATAGCGACCTCTGTTGCCATTTCTGCAATCTTGAACTGTGTATTTTGAAGCTTGCTGAGCGGCCGGCCAAAGGCCTCCCGCTGTTTCACATATTCAATCGTGATGCGCAATGACTCTTCTGCTGCCGCCATCGCCTGAATGGCACACATCAGCCGCTCTTGCTGAAGCTTCTCCATCAAATAGTAAAATCCCTTATTCTCTTCCCCTAATAGATTGCCAGCCGGAACTCTCGCATCCTCAAATATAAGTTCAGTCGTATCCCCAGCCGGCTGCCCGATTTTTTCTAATCTTTTGCCTCGGATAAAGCCCGGCGTCCCTTCCTCGACAACAATCAAGCTGATTCCTTTGTGACCGGCGCCTGGGTCTGTTTTACAGGCCACAATGACAATGCCTGCTTTCAGTCCATTCGAGATAAAAGTCTTCTCTCCGTTGATGATATAATGGTCCCCGTCACGCACTGCCCTCGTCTGCAGATTCCCTAGGTCTGACCCTGTTCCGGGTTCAGTCATTGCGATCGCCGTGGAGCATTCACCGGTGATGCATTTTGGGATCCACCTTTGCCGTTGTTCCTCTGTTCCATAGTCATACAAATAAGGAACGATGATGTCATTATGTAATACACATCCGCCTAACCCGCTTTCCACCCGTTCAAACTCCTCTGCCAAAATGACCGAATAAGCGAAGTCAGCATTAAATCCGCCGTATTTCTCATCAGCCCAAGGAACGAGAAATCCCTGCTCCCCCATCTTCTTGAAGAAATCATCCGGCATTTTCTTCTGCTTTGTCCATTCCCGGTAATAAGGGATGACCTCTTTGTCCATGAACCTACGGACAGAATCACGAAAGATATGATGTTCTTCCTTTAAATAACCGGTCATAATGAATCGGCTCCTTTTCTATCGATTGGATAAATGTATACACTAAAGAATGATGCAAGTTTTGTGCCAATCAATAAGCTTGGATTAGAGGAGGAGGAGAGATTATAGTGTCCGGAATTAGAACAGCCTATATTTGACAGTGTATAAATGAGTAAAGAAAGAGCGGAAATCGTTGATTGCCGCCCTCTCTCGTACTTTATTTAATCAGAATGGCTGATTGTTCATTCATTTTTGCGATTGCCTGAGCATACTCTTCACGCAGGATCTCCACCAATTCCGCTATTGGCTTAACCTCCTTAATGGAGCCAACCCCTTGACCAGCAGACCAAATATCCTTCCAAGCTTTTGATGTTTCGTTTTCTGAATGGACAACCTTAATCTCTCCTGTTTTTTCTAGATGGTTCGGGTCAAATCCGGCACGCTCAATGCTTGGTATTAAATAATTGGCGCGCACTCCGCTGATGGCATCCGTGTAGATGATGTCATGGGCGGTTGATTGAATGAGCATTTCCTTATAGGATTCCACAGCATTTGCTTCCTCTGTCGCAATAAAACGCGTTCCCATATAGGCAAAATCTGCTCCAAGCATTTGTGCAGCGGCAATTTCTTGTCCATTCGAAATTGTACCTGACAGAATGATAACTCCATCAAAGATTTGTCTAATTTCCGCCACAAACGCAAAAGGATTTAACGTGCCACCATGTCCTCCCGCTCCATTACAGACAAGAATCAGCCCATCAACCCCTGCCTCAATTGCCTTCTTAGCATGCTTAATGCTGATGACATCAGAGAATACAGCCCCGCCGTATTCGTGGACGACCTCGACCTCCTTTACCGGTTTGCCAAGAGAGGTGATAACAAGCGGCACCTTATATTTCTTAATGGAAGCCAGGTCCTCTTCATAGCGCTGGTTTGTATGATGGACGACTAGATTTACTCCCCACGGAGCAAGCTTGCGGTCATTCCGGGATTTGTTTTCCTCTTCAGCTGTACGGGTAATCTGCTCAAACCATTGCTCGAGCTCGGCATTTGTGCGAGCATTCAATGTTGGGAATGTGCCAATCACACCAGCTCTCATGCTAGCCAGCACCATCTCCGTCTTCGAAACGATAAACATTGGCGACACAATCACCGGTAATGTTAAATCCTGATTCAATTTCTTTAATACTTCTGCTTTCATCCTTCATCCTTCCTTTCACTGTTTCCACTTCTTTGTTCCTTGAATGCCGGTACATTATATATCTTCAATTTGTCATACAAAACAGATCGGCTGATTCCAAGAAGAATGCATGCCTTGCTCTTATTCCCGCCTGACATTTGAAGGGCTTTTTGAATAGCAAATTGCTCGGCCTTCTCAAGTAAGGGCTGCGGGGTCATTTCCTCCTCTTCCTGCAAAAAGACATCATAACCAGCATTCTTCAAGACATAATCCGGCAAATCCTCCAGACGTACCTTTCCGTTTTCCGCAAAAATCATGGCTCTCTCCCATACATTGCGGAGCTCACGAATATTGCCAGGCCAATCATAATCCATGATGGCTTGCTCAAAGAGCGGCTCCCAACCTGTAATACTCGTACCATTCTGACGGTTCAATTCTCGGATAAAGGATTCACTCAAAAGCAGAATATCCTTTTTTCTTTTCCTAAGAGGAGGTATTTCAAAGGAGATGACATTCAGCCGATAGAATAAATCCTCCCTGAACGTCCCGTCTGCGACCATTCTCTCCAATGGCCGATTCGTTGCTGCGATAATTCTGACATCCACTTTTATTCGTTCCGTACCGCCTACACGATAAAACTCCCGCTCCTGCAGCACACGCAGCAGCTTTGCCTGAATAGGAAGTGACATATCACCGATTTCATCGAGAAAAAGCGTCCCCCCGTGGGCTAAATCAAATTTCCCGATTTTCCCCTTTTGCTTAGCTCCTGTAAAAGCCCCGTCCTCATAGCCAAAAAACTCCGATTCTAAGAGATGCTCTGGAATAGCTGCACAGTTCACGGTAATAAAGGGGCCTCTACTATTCGTACTAGAGCTGTGAATCGCGTGGGCGAATAATTCTTTCCCAGTCCCGCTCTCCCCGTATAGGAGAATCGTCGTCTTGCTCTTAGCCGCCTTCGTTCCGCTTCGGATGAGCTTATCCATTTGTTTATCCTTGGAGAGAATTTCATTAAAGGTAAATCGCGATTTCTCGATTCCCTCCTGCTTATGAATCACCTTCCGGTTGTCCTCTGCACTCTTGAATGCCTCGCGAACCTCATGAAGCTGCCGGTAGACAATCTTGCCGATTGCCCCGATAATTCGTTCTCCTTGATAGACCGGAATCCGGTGAACTAGGTAATTGATGCCTTTAATCTCCATGAAATCGCTTACTTCAGCAACCCCTGTTTTCATTACCTGTTCCAGACTGAGATGTGGGAGCACTTTAGTAATCTTATCCTTCTCTTTCATTTCCTTATCTAATTCAAATAACTCCAGTAAGGAGGGACTGATAAAGGTAATCTCCTCTTGCTCATTAATCATGACTAAACCGTCATAGGCATTATGAATGACGGATTGCAGCAGGGTCTTCCACTTCTTCTGAGATTCCAGCTCAGCCGTCAGTTTCTCCAGTTCAGAGACATTTTGAAACAAGGCAATATAGCCTTCCTTCTGATTGTCTATACTGTATTTCGACAATCGTACAATGAAATGCTGCTGATGAAATACCATTGGAAAATGAGCTTCACGTTCGTCTGCATACCTGCTGACAGCAGGAACAAATGCCTCCATATCCTCTCCCGTTATCTCAGCCAATGGCATCCCAATCATCTCTGCGCATTTTTCATTGGCAAAAATAATCGTCCCATCTTCATTTGTCATAATAGCCCCGAGATTCGAGGTATCCATTACTTTTTCGAGCTGTTTTTTCAGTATTTGTGTTTCCTTCACATAATTCATAACGGCATTGGTCTTCGTAAAAAGGCCGACCGGCTTCCCGCTTTTATTAATGATGATCCCAGTTCCAACCCTGCTCTTGGCAATCATTGTCTCCAGCAATTCTGAATTGACATCTTCGAGAACGGTCCCAACAGCCTTCTTTATGTAGTCGCTGATTGGCGTATCCTTAGGTACATCTGAAAGAATCATTTGATACATCGAGCTTCTCGTAAAAACGCCAATTAATTTCCCGGATTGATTCGTCACAGGAACAGTGTTCCATTTCTGATTGTGCATAATTTCGATGGCATCCCTTAATGTATTCGTCGGTGATAGACAATGCTCCAATGGACTCATTATGTCTTTTACCGATTTAATCTCCCATCTCCCCTTTCTCGTTGCTTACCTTATTAGGTTCAACAGTTGTCCCGTGAACTCCTTTTTTCTTGTCGGGGAAAATAGAAAAAGGGCGGATTCCTCTCCATAAGCTTGGAAAAGAATCTGCCCATATCCATCAAGATTGAATAATTTTTTTGTCTCGTTCCTTTAGTACAGTCTTCAAAATCTTCCCGGTTCCTGATTTTGGAATCTCATCGATAAAGCAAACATAATCAGGCACCTTATACTCAGCGAGTTTACTTGCACAATATGCTTTCACTTCATCCTCCGTTAATTCAGGAGATTTCTTGTTAATATACGCGACGGTTTTCTCTCCAAAAACTTCATCAGGACGGCCGATAACCGAGCACTCAAGAATTCCTGGATGCTCATATAGGACTTCCTCCAGTTCACGCGGGTAGATATTGAAACCGCCTCGGATAATCATATCTTTTTTACGGTCGACAATGAAATGGTACCCTTCCTCATCATAATAGGCTAGGTCTCCTGTATACAGCCAGCCATCCTTAATCGTGTTCTCTGTTTCTTCCGGCTTCTTATAATAGCCTTTCATCATGTTAGGACCTCGGAAAATGACTTCCCCAACCTGATGAGGAGCCGTTTCCTTCCCTTCCGGATCGACAATCTTCAAATCTACGCCCGGAAGAGGCATTCCGACCGATTTCAATTTTTTCGGCAAATCACGCGGTGTTGTCATCAGCATAACCGTACTTTCTGTAAGCCCATACCCTTCTCCAATATCAACACCAAGGGATTGGTTTGCTTTATGAAGGATCTCTGACGGCAGACTGGCTCCACCGCAGCCGGCAATGCGTAAATGCGAGAAATCATACTTACTTATTTTGGGGTTACTTAAGAAGAGGGCATACATGGTCGGAACACCGAGAAAAACGGTTATCTTTTCTTTCGCTATCTTATCGAGCGTATCCATTGGATGGAACTTCTCCTCTAGATAAATCGCGGCTCCATGGGCAATCGGCGAGAGAAAGCCCTGAAGTTTGGCATAAGCATGGAAGAGCGGCAAAACACATAATACTCGGTCTTTAGTGGAGAGTTGATTTGTGACAGCTGCGGTGATGGACATCCAGTTCAGGTTGCCATGAGTAATCATAGCCCCCTTTGGACTGCCGGTCGTACCTGATGTGTAGATGATTTGTGCAATAGCATCTGCCGGCATAGATATCGACTGTGAAATGGGGGACTGTACACCAAGTGTATGCCAATCTTTAAACGGAAGGTTTTCTTCTTCTCCGTAATAAAAGATTTCACGTACATGCTGGAAATCACTCTTTGCACTCTCGATGACCGGACGGGTCATTTCCTCCATGATTAACAACTCGGATTCGGAGTCGTTGATGATATAGGCTGTTTCTTTTTCCTTGAAGGTCGGATTGATTGGAACAACTGTACCGCCATTTGCCAGGATGGCAAAATAAGAAATGATATATTCAGGACGATTCGTCATCATGAGCGCAACCTTTGTCCCATGTCCAACCCCGTATTCCTTAAGACCGGCTGCAAAGGAATAGACGGTGTCCGCTAATTCCTGATATGTCATCAATGAACCTCTGAAATGAAGAACAGGCCGGTTCGGAAGCCTTGATGCCGTACTTTCAAGCAATTCAACTATATTCATCTTAATCCCTCCTTAACCAAATCAAACCCTTACCTTCGTGCCAAGAACTTCCTTGCACACCGCCATAATGACCTCTTCCGGAATGCGGAAGGCCTGGCCGGACGGGTCATTTTGCACAGCCTTGACAATTTCTTTCACATCAGCTTCATCAATCTCATATTCAGCAAAATCATCCGGCAAGTTGACCGACCTGCGGAGGGAGATGATTTCATTGATACACTGCTCGAGGCATTGCTCATCTGTTTCAGGAATCTCCTTGATTCCGAATACGTGAGCAAACTCTTTCACCTTTGGCAAATAAAGCGGAGCTAAATGCTTCATGACAGATGGCATTAAGACCGCATTTGCAAAGCCATGGGGAATGCCATATTTGGCACCTAAAGCATGGGCCATATTATGAATCGGCAGCGTCGAGAACGCTAAAGCAAAGCTTGTAATGGCCATAGCACTCGCTTGGAGCATATTCGCTCTCGCCTCACGATTCTGTCCATCCGATACAGCCGTATGCAAATTATCGCGTATCATTTTTGCAGAATGAAGGGCAAAGGCATCTGCCATCGCATTCGATTTATTTGAGAAGTATCCCTCAATCGCATGTGTCAAAGCATCCATACCGGTAAATGCGGTGATTTTTGGCGGAAGGCCAATCGTCAATTCCGGGTCTAGAATGGCAATATCCGAATTGATGAACGGATTCAGGAGATTACATTTAACACCAAGCATTTCATTAAAGACGACTGAAATACCTGAAATTTCTGCCCCAGTCCCTGCTGTAGTTGCTATGGATATGTGAGGAATTCCCATATGGACTGCCTCCGGCCAAACCTCCAGCACATTCCCTGCCAAGGCTTCCTCGATTTTTTTCACATTTTTGTGAAGACACCATTTAATGGCCTTTGCCGTATCAAGAACTGAACCGCCGCCAATGGCAATCAGTGAATCACCGTTACATTCCTTGAAATATTTTAGGCCATTATTAATATTTGAGGACTTGGCATCCTGCGTGACATCGTCAAAAACGCCAGCCAGCTGGATACCTGGGGCCATTTCAAAAAGCCGCTCAATCTTTTTGGTCAAGCCTGCCTGCGTCAAGCCTTTGTCTGAATACAGGACCGGCCGTCTGCCGCCTAGCGCATGAATGAGGTCTGGGACGAGTATATGGGTTCCTGCACCGCTGCGTATATTAGAACGATGCGTAAATTCATAATACGAGGTCTTTTTCATCGTATCTCTCCATTCCTAAAAATTATTTAAAAAATCAAACCAAGCGCCGGGCGCTGCTTATTCTCTGTCGTCAGTGAGGTTATGATGCTTTTTAGCTCTGTATATTCATTAAAGGCCTGAATGCCGAGCTCACGCCCAAGCCCGCTTTCTTTATAACCGCCAAACGGAGCATCGTTTCGGAATACATGCCATTCATTGATCCAAACGGTTCCTGCCTCAAGCTTAGAGGCAATTTCATTAGCGGTTGTTACATCTCTGGACCAAACCCCCGCAGACAAGCCGTAATTCGTATCATTGGCGATAGCGACTGCCTCATCCACATCCTTATATTTCATGACACATAGGACAGGTCCGAATATTTCCTCCCGGGCAATCTTCATATCATTGGTTACATCCGCAAAGATGGTCGGTTCAATATAATAGCCCCCAGATAACCCCTTAACCTCTGCTCGCTTGCCTCCGCAGACAAGACGGGCTCCATCTTCCCTTCCTGATTCAATATAGTCGAGTATCTTATTCATCTGCTTTTCTGAAATCACCGGCCCCATCCCTGTGCCAGGGTCAAGCGGATGACCAAGCTTAATCTTCTGGGTCATCGCGGCCAATTGCTCGATTACCGGCTCATAGACAGATTCATGGACCAAAACACGTGTACTAGCCTCACATACCTGGCCAGCATGGAAGAATACCCCAAGGAGCACACCTGGAATCGTCACCTCGAAATCAGCATCCGGCAGGATAATCGCAGCTGCCTTTCCTCCCAGCTCCAATGTCACCTTCTTAACAGAAGAGGCAGACTGCTCCATGATTTTCTTCCCGATTTCGGTCGACCCCGTAAAGGCGACTTTTCGGACATCAGGATGTCTGACCAGGGCTTCGCCGACCTCGGAACCTAGCCCTGTTACCACATTGAATACACCTTTAGGCAAGCCGGCCTCAATCGCCAGTTCCGCCAATTTCAACGTACCGAGCGGTGTATCAGATGCCGGCTTCACGATGATGGAATTTCCCATCGCAATTGCCGGGGCTATCTTCCACATGGCCAGCACTAACGGAAAGTTAAATGGCGTAATTGCCGCCACGACCCCAAGCGGCTCACGAACGAGCTGCGTACGGTTCGGCCCAAATGTTTCCATGACAGGCAAATACTCTGTCATTTCATATTTCAAGGACATATTTGCCGTCTGCTGCAAACAGAGGATCAGCTGCATAATATCAGCTCCGCCAATTTTCCGAACCGTCGCTCCCGTGCTGATGCCTTCCAAATAGATGAGCTCATGGGCATGTTCCTTGATTTTCCCGGCGAAGCGGAGCATGATTTGTGTCCGTTCCTTTTGAGATTTCTTCGACCAAACACCAGACTCAAACGTTTCCTTCGCATTCTGGACAGCAGCATTTACGTCCTCAGGTGTTGCCTTCGAAGCCTTTGCCACGACCTCCCCATCCGCAGGATTAATTACATCAAATGTGGCTCCTCCGCTCCCTGGTGTCCATTTCCCATTAATGAATTGGGCAAATTCCTGTATCTTTGTCTCTGTGCTCATCCTATCTCCTCCTTATTCGAAAATGACTTCGGTTTCATGGATTTCATCAAGTGTTTTCCCCTTCGCCCGTGATAAAACCTCAATACGCGCTGTCAATTGCTTCAAGGCATATTCCATGGATTTGCCTTGTTCAAACCCCAGACTTGTCACTTTCTTTCCTTCTGCATTCACAGAGAGGACTGAGTCATCTCTTGCTGTCAGGGCAGCGGCGATCGGCAATAGTTCCTGAAGCCGCTCCTGCACACGGTCAAACAGTTCAGGTTTATCGTGAATAAGACGCTGAATCAAGAATGTTCCAAACCCAATATGCCTGCCCTCATCCCGCTTTATATTCCGGATTCCTTCCATTAGTCCAGGCATTAGATTAATCTTGGATAATCCTTCATAAAAGAACCAGTACCCCGTCTCTGCCAACACTCCCTCAGCAAAAATATTGTAAGTAACAGCCGCATCCACCATTGCCTCTGGTGATTGGTCTTCCAGCAATCTGCCCATTGCCTCCGGCAGAATCTCATCAAACAACTGACGGTATGCAGGCCGAAGAAGAGGACTTAAATCATCCGTCACATCAATTGCCTCTAGAAACAGACTAAAAAATTCGGCATGCTTTGCTTCCTCAAACAAAAAGGTTGTTAAATAGGACTCTTCTTCAAACCAGCCTTTTTTGGAGACTGCCATAATCATCGGAAGAATGTCTTCTGTCACTGCCTCCTCTCCTCCGATAAAGAGGGCAATTGTATCAAGCACCTCCTGCTGCTGCTTTGGGTTTAATTTCTTCCAATCCTCTTTATCCTGAGAGAAATCAATATCAAGCGGGTTCCAAACTCCATGTCTCTTCGCCTTTTGATACAATTTGTACGGCAAAGAATCCTTATTAATTGCTTGTTTCGCTGTTACATATTCACGCATGTATACCCCTCCTGGATTATCTTTTATACGGCAAGAGATGAGCTAGATGTCCCCCTCCCTTCGTTAAAGCGCTTACAATATTCCGGATTGTCAATCTCTCATCATAGGTAAATAGTGCAAGTTCCATGCCAGTCTTATATGAACGGACTTACTAAGTTTATAGTCGAATCATGAAAGATAATCGTACACAGCGGATTATTTATTGTCCGGTAATCAATCATGATTTCATGGTTTCATCCGCCTGCCTCAAGGCTTTCTTCAGTATTTTCCCAGCTGCATTCCTAGGTAAGGCATCTATGAATTCAACTACTTTTGGCTTCTTATAGGAGGCTAAATGATTTTGGCAGAAGTGGACGACCTCCCCTTCTGAGAGTTCAGCTCCTGATTTCTTTACAATCACAGCTTTTACGCTTTCTCCCCATTTATGATCTGGAATCCCGATGACGGCACATTCTTGTATGGCAGAATGCTTCATCAATACTTGTTCAATTTCAGCAGGGTAAATATTTTCTCCTCCGCTGATAATCATGTCCTTCTTACGATCAACCACATAGATGAATCCCTCATCGTCCATCCGCACGAGGTCGCCGCTATGGAACCAACCTCCCCTGAAAGCCTCTTCGGTTGCTTCAGGGTTCTTATAATATTCCTTCATAAGCGTAGGGCCCCGATAAACAATTTCTCCTATTTCACCGAGCGGAACATCATTCATCTGCTCATCGACTACACGGACCTCTACATTCACGACCGGTTTTCCTACAGACATGTTCTTGCGAATGGAGTCCTCAGGATTAAGGCAGGTTGTAACAGGACTCATCTCTGTTTGGCCAAAGGGATCACGAAATTCTCCGTTCGGAAAATAGCGGGCAACCTTCTCTTTTAAGGCAACCGAGCATGGAGCACTTCCTGCAGAGCATCTTGTCATCGACGTCAGATCATAGTTGCCGATATGCTCATGAGTAACGAGCATTTGCCACATGGTCGGTGCGAGGAATAGAAAAGTAATCCGTTCTTCTTCAATGGTTTTCATTACTTGTTCAGGATTAAATTGCTGATGGATGACAGTCGTTCCCTGGATGGGATATAAAAGTGTAGAAATGGCGGCGATGTGAAATAATGGGGCAACGATTAATTGTTTGAAGTCGGCACTCAACCCAGCCGTCATGACTTGATTCATACCATTGATTGATAGATTATGATGGGTAAGGACGGCACCCTTAGGCAAGCCTGTCGTACCTGATGTATACATGATGAGGGCACCATCATCCCCATTCAAACACTCATATGGTACAAAATTTGCTTCTTCATCATAGAGAGATTCATAATCCTCAAATTCCAGTCCTTCATCTCCATCAATGACCACGATTTCTTGAACAAGCGGGCACTGATTCCTAATGGGCTCAAATAAAGGAAGAAGCTTTTGCTCAATAAATAAAATCTTGCAATCTGAATTTGTGATAATATAATGAAGCTCATCACTGTTCAGTCTAAAGTTAATCGGTACACCAACAGCCCCTGCTAATGAGACGCCATAAAAAATCTCGATAAATGGCAGACCATTAAACAGCATAAACCCCGCCTTATCGTCATAATCAATTCCCTTCCCCTGAAGCCAGCCGGCCAAATGTACAGCACGCTTTTCCATTTGCCGATAGGTCAGCCGTTTCTCTCCACATATGTATGCCTCCTTATCCGGTGTCCGATGGGCAGACCTTCTTAAATGCTCCCCGATCAGCATGGACCGAGATACAGATAAACTGGATGTTGTCATCTAAATAACACCTCCTTGAAAGATTCATGCAGCATAGGCTGCATATAAATAAAGATGCAATATTCATGCCATAGCTGACTATGTCCATAATTGAATCAGAAAAAAGAGATAGGACTATGTCTGACAGGACTCTTTGTAGATGACATCAACCATTAAAGAAAAAGACTGTACGTTTTTACATACAAGTCCATTCAGTGCAGTGTGTATAAATCAAACAGGCAAGCTTTTAATGAGATAAAGCAATAAGCCATTTTTATGATAAAAAGGACAAAAAGAGGCTGTCTTAGTCATAAAGCCACTAAGAACTGCCTCATTACTTATTTTACCTATCATGCTTTTACTTCCAAAGCAGTGGAGCTTATCAAACAGTAACAATAGCAATATCATCTATTAACCATATTTGCTTTATTTCCAAAAGTGTTTTCCAAAATAATTCATCATTTCTTCTTTATACGAAAATCTATCATTGATCTCTTGTAGAAACTCATGATTATGGGTGTAAGCTATACCAGTTTCGTACATTGCTTGGTATAATTCACTATAGGGAAGATGAAAGTGCTGGGCATTCTTAAATTCATTATCGATATCATATGGAATTTTCCTGAATCTCACATCCCCAATTCCAGCTTCATCAATTTCAAGAATAGCGTATTGTGCACGAATATCCGTCCTCAACTTTTCCCATTTGTAATGCGGTTGTCCAACCGACCCTGGATTAATAATCAGCTGTCCCGCGCTGCTATACCGATACAATTGTTGGTGGGTATGACCATATATCGAAATATCGTAATCTTGATCAAATAACTGATCGAAGGCTTCCTGATTATTTGTCGGACGCAAATCCGCTCCATAATTTTTCTCTTGAAGATGGTGAGTAAGACTAATCGATACATCATTGATATTCTTTGTTATTTGTAATGGCAGATTTTTGATACGATCTATATTCTTCGTATCTAAATGTTCACACTGATATTGCACTAACCTAGAAATATAAATATCCGTCGGGTTATCCAAATCAATCTCTTTATTTAATACATCAAGGAAGCAATCTTCCCAATTTCCCTTTACATAAACAGAAACATTCATAGATTTTAATGTTTCAAATAGTTCATTTGCTCCAGGACCCGGCATAATTAAATCTCCTAAAAACCAGCTATCCGTAACACCCTCTTTGATGGCATCTTCAGCTACTGCCTTTAAGGCACTTGCATTTCCATGAACATCTGCTAATAAGGCAATTCTATGTTTCATCTAATCTCCCCCATATGATTGACAACATAAATGAAATCGAACACTCCATGAATGATATTATTGAACACAATCATTCCATAGAATAAAGCCGATTTCCTTAAGTAAGTATGCACTCATGTTGGCGTACTTACCCATTCATTTAGTATATCCTTTTGTATCATATGGTAAATTTTAGCTGTATGGATGTAACGACTCTACAATCATCTAATAGTACAACCCTAGAAATAATAAGAAGGGCATCTAAGACCTATCATAATAGGTATTACTTATAAAACAATCCCATTAAATCGTTTGAACATACCTGACGGGAGTTGGTTATGCAATTATATTCTGTCTTTTGGAACCCTTATTGAAGACATTAAGTTGGACTATCTCAGAATCAAAATACTGGATGATTTGCATACAAAAAACAATATATATAAAGTGTACTAGAACATAAGCGTGTTCAAGTATCTAAACGCATCATCTTTTGTATGAAAGAGCCCTTCCTTTAATACTTGAGTAAGTGTCAAAAACCTAGGATTAGACAAAGGCATCAGTATATTACAAACTTCTTGAGCTAGCGTCCTCTGAGGAGTTGCAGTCAAGTAATTCTTTAGCTGAGATACTGGGAATTGAATCAAGCTTCATTCGATAAGTATTGGCAAAATTAATGGAGCAAGATTTAGTAATAGGATATGGAGGACGTTATGGAGGTTATAAACTCAATGCTGACTCATCTGAAACAACCATATACGATGTCTATCTAGCTTTAACAAAAAACAGCTTCTTTAATGACGAAGCAATGACATTGAATAAGACCGATCAATTGATGACCAAAATATTAACAGTAGCAGAAGGAGAGTTTGGCAAGATATTAGAAAACTATACAATTGCGGATATTCAGGATACATTTCAATCAAAAAAAAAAGCTCACCTGACGATTCAGGTGAGATGTTGATTATCCACGCAACATGTTACGTCCGCCATTAACTGGAATGATTTGCCCATTGATATAACCTGATGCATCGGAGGCCAAAAATACCATAACTGGTGCCATATCACGGTCTACATCACCCATTTCACCCCGCATTGGTACTTTCATGCGCTCAGCGGCCAAGAATTTAGCCCGTTCCCCCTCTTCCAGATTG
Source organism: Bacillus sp. FJAT-27916 (assembly GCF_001183965.1). Classification (GTDB taxonomy): domain Bacteria; phylum Bacillota; class Bacilli; order Bacillales; family Pradoshiaceae; genus Pradoshia. The sequence continues at coordinate 1,845,134 of NZ_LFZV01000001.1, read as the reverse complement.
TCCAGGTATTCTTGGTACATGGGTGTTTTCATCGTTGGATTCACGCAATTGCAACGGATATTGTAACGAATCGCCCATTCATAGGCAATGGTCCGTGTCCATGAAAGAACAGCCCCTTTTGAAGCCGCATATAACGCCCCGTTTGGCTGCCCAGCCAAAGCCACATCTGAGGCAAAGTTGATGATAGCCCCTTCTCCGTCCTGTTCCTTCATGATCTTACATGCTGCCTGGTTTGCATAAATCGTTCCATTGATATTAATGCCCCAAACGAGGTCCATATCTTGAGGCTCATATTCCTCCGCCTTTTTCAATGACTCAATTCCAGCGACATGAGCTAAAACATCCAGTCCGCCCATCTCCTTGCCAGCCAGTTCAAATACTGCAAACACTTCCTCTGGTTTACTTATATTACAGTGATAATAAACGGCCCTGCCCGGTCCTTGTGCATTTGCTTCACTAACGACCTTGTTTCCTGCCTCATCATTAATATCTAATGCAGCTACAATTGCCCCCTCTCGAACATAGGCTCGAACTGTCCCTGCACCGATACCACTTGCACCGCCTGTTACAATTATTCGCTTTCCTTCCAATTGCATAAAAATCACTCCCCTTTCATTCTATATCTCTATTATAATTGAGAGCGTTTTCTTTATTCGATTGCTGATTTCATCGGCATGTTACATGATTGGTGACATCCATGCAGAATTGTTACCTTAATGTATGTTTACAAATCTCACGCCAGGTCGGGATGGTCCATTTTTCATAAAATGATGCCATCTTCTCAGGTGAGACAACCATTCCGTCACGAATCCACTTAATCAGTAAAGTTGTATGAGATGCCGCATAAAAATAGACGGTATATTCTTTGTCCACCTCTTCCAAATCGACATCCCGCAATGCATTTCCCAGCATGCTTGTTGTATGCTTCAACAAAAATTCCTCAAATGAATTCTGGCCGGAAAACCGGCTTATTTTCGTGTAAAATTCTCGATCCTCGTAAATTCGTTGATAAAGCCATTCCATGATCACTGTCGGAGCCAAATCATGAAGCGAGTATAGTTTTCTTAATTCAGCAAATGGCTGCGATAAACTATGCCAAATAATTTGCTCCATGATGTCATTCTTATCCTTAAAATAGGTATAAAAGGTTTTGCGAGATACATTCGCCTGTTCACATATTTCTGCCACTGTCAGCTTCTCAAAATTCTTCTTCAGCACCAAATCACGGAATCCGGTGATGAGTTTTTCCTTTGCAGATTGGGTTTCTATTTCTTGATACATATAGTGGTTATCCATTGCACCGCCTCGTTTATTGTTTGCTATTACTATTATAGCATTTGGACTTCATAATTCTTTGCCGTTTCTATTTGGTTTAGATGGATGAACATTTAGGCGAAAAGCGTACTAAGAAAAAAACGCATGTATTCATTCATGGATGACAGACAGCATTGATTTAATTGATCGTCGGAATAGTGATTTTCTCTTTTTTGTGGATGTCTTCCGTACCTGCTTTTAAAGCCGTCTTATAATAAAAGCATTTGTGTTCAATGACTTCCATTGTCTTTTGAAGTTCTAACATCTGTGCTTCAACGGCTGCCTTCCGTTCTATAAACATCTCATACCTTTGCTGCAGCGTCGTATCCCCTTCCGAACACCACTCTATGAAAGTTCTGATTTCCTTAATGGGCATCACGGTATTCTTCAGACATTCGATGATTCTTAGTGCTTCGATATCTGATGATTTAAACAGACGTGTACCATTCTCAGAGCGCTTCACAGAAGGCATGAGACCTTCTTTATCGTAATAGCGCAATGTATAGACGGTCAGATTTAATTCTTTTGCGACTTCACCAATAGAATATGTTTTCACCATTAATCCCCCTTTCTATGCATAACCTACCTCGAGTCAAAGCTAATAATATGTTCGGATAATACCACGCTGCTTATCCATAGTCAAAACGATCTTCCACTGTATGAACTATGGCTTTGACAACGTGTTGATCTCGTTAAAACTACATCAGAAGCAAACGTATGACATTAAATCAGGTCCAATTCTTCTAAAAGAGGTCTCCCATGGTTTTCTAGACATTAGATATTTGTCATAGAGGATGACTAAACTAAAAGAGAAATCTTGTAGTCGTTTGAATTTGTGGATTGCTTCGTAAATAAAGGAAACATTTTCTTAAAGATTCCACTCATTTATTTCCTGTACTATCATTATATTAAGATAATCTTCTAAACATTCAAAAATGACAGGGAAGGATGAGTTTATGTTTTCTATTATTATGGCCTACTTTTTACTCTATAGCTTCTTAGGCTGGGTATGTGAAGTGGTGTATTGCTCTTCTCAGGAGAAACACTTTGTTAATAGAGGATTTTTATCTGGGCCAGTCTGTCCGATATATGGCTGTGGAGCAATAGCTGTTCTATTTTTCTTAGAACCCTTTCATACAAATGTATGGCTTACATTTCTTTTCGGAGCAATAGCGGCCAGTTTAATAGAATATATCACCAGCTATCTGCTTGAACGGATATTCAAGCTGCGATTATGGGATTATTCTACGTATGCCTTTAACCTGAATGGCCGCGTCTGTCTGAAAAACTCCACCTTATTTGGGTTATTGTCGGTCGCATTGATTTTTATCATTCATCCAGCCATGCAACAGGCCATTCGTTCACTGCCAGAATACACACTTCAAACCGTCGTTTGGTTATTGTTCACGGTATTGATGGTTGATTTCATCACCACCATCAGCTCTTTTGTGGATTTACGAAAAAAAGTCCAAGAGGTGTATCAATTACTGGAGGATATTAAAGGAGAGTTTGAGAAGAATAAATATTTGATAGACGAAGAGTTTAACCAAAGGAAAGAGGAATTCTCTATTGAACTAGCACACCGGATAAAACAGATGGAGGCGCGAATCAGCTTACTTCTAAACACAACAAACGCTCAGCATAAAAGAATTTTGCAGGCATTTCCTAAACTTCAGTCACGTTCGTATAAACAACTAAAGTTCAGCAAGGTCAAGGATGAATTAAAGAAAATTTCACTTGAACGATTGAAGAAATGATTACATAAAAGGTTCCTCCTCGTTTTTAAACTTAGGAGGAACCTACATATATGGAAGTCCGTTAACTTAAAACAATCATCCATGGTAACGTATTAGGCAGTCATACAATAATTCTCCGCTCCCTAGATTCCATTCGATTCAATCACTTTTTTGTACCAATAGAAGCTGTCCTTTTTGATGCGCCGCAGGTCATGAGTGCCTTCTTCATGCTGATTGACATAAACGAACCCATAGCGTTTTTGAAAACCGTTCAGCCAGCTTAGCAGATCCGTGAAAGACCAAACACAATAGCCAAGCATGTCTACTCCGTCTGAAATGGCATCCTGAATGGCTTCAATATGAGCTTTCAGGTATTCAACTCGATAATCATCATGAATCGTGTCGTTTTCCTCTACCTGATCGAATTCACCGAGACCATTCTCACTAATCAAAATCGGCAGGTCATATCGGTTCGTGATCCGGCGAAGGGCCACCCTTAATCCTTGCGGGTCAATATTCCAATCCCAGTTCGTACGCTCTAGGTTCGGATTCTTCGTCGTTTTGAACAAGCCGGGGATACCTGAATCCGTTGATGTCCCTTTAATGCCGGTCGTATTCATTTCACCGGCGCCTACTCCTTCTTCCAGCGTGTTCACTTCAAAGGTTGTGCTTTGGTAATAGTTTAATCCCATGAAATCTGGCTTGCCTTCTCTTAAGAGTACAAAGTCGCCTTCTTCCACTTCAGGCGCAAGGCCTTCCTCAACCAGGTAGTTCCACGCGGCCTGCGGATATTTCCCCCATGTATAAATATCCATCCACCAATGGCTGTTTAAATCCTCCGCATTTTCAGCTGCCAGTATATCCTGCGGCCTAGATGATGCTGGATAGGCTGGAGAGTAAGCGAAGCTAGGACCAATCTGGCCATCTGGTACATACTGTCTGAATGCCTTGATGGCACTGGCATTGGCAAGGTTTGCGTGATGATTCACCTGATAAAACAGCTTCGTGTCTTTTAGACCAGGCGGATGGGAGCCTTCATTATAGCCATGGCTTGTAAAGATATTTTGTTCATTTAAACTGACCCAATACTTCACACGATCGCCGAAGCGCTTGAAACATTCCACGCTATAATTCGTGAAATCCTCAATAATTCTGCGAGATTCCCAGCCGCCGTATTCGTCCTGAAGAGCCTGCGGCAGATCCCAATGATACAAAGTCAGAATAGGCTCAATTTGATAATGAAGCAATTCATTAATGAGGTCATCATAAAAGGCGATGCCCTGCTCATTCACCTCGCCTCGTCCATCAGGAAAAATACGCGGCCAGGAAACAGAAAATCGATAGGCCTTCAAGCCCATTTCTGCCATTAAACGAACATCTTCCTTATAGCGATGATAATGGTCTACTGCCACATCTCCTGTCGTTCCCTTAAATGTCTTACCAGGAATACGAACGAATTGATCCCAATTGCTGACGCCTTTTCCATCTATATTCCATGCACCTTCAACTTGATAGGCAGCAGAGGCTGCCCCCCATAAAAAGTCCGTCGGAAACGGTTTCTTTTTTTTATGCATAAATAAGTATTCTCCCTTCCTTTTGCTCCATTATCACTTACAAGATCTGCTCAACATCTTCCGAAATCAATGGAAATTCCTTCTGACGCTGCAGAAAGTGATGCAATGCTCCAATTAAATTAGAGTCATTGCCAAACTGACATCGTTCCACTTTAACCGTTAAACCCTCTGACTCATATTTCATTTGCTGTAAGGTTTCATTGATTTCCTCGATAAAGCCCTCACGATGACTGATCGCCCCTCCAATCAAGATTTTCTCCGGGTCGAGGATGAACTGTAGATTATAGATGCCGACCGCGAGGCGACGCATAAATTTATCAATTTCGTCCTGTACATCCACGTCTCCCTTTTCAGCCATTTCAAAGATTATCTTGCCTGTCAGGGCTTCGGGTTCAAGATCCTTTCTCTTAGCAACCTGTTTAATCAATCCGCCTACTGCCGCTAAGGAACTATAGGTTTCGACTGGGTTGGAACCGAGATAGCCTTCCATTATCATATAGCCGAATTCCCCGGCAAAACCGTTCTTCCCATGTCGAATCTCCTTATTGAGAACGACTGCACCGCCTACGCCTGTGCCAATCACAAGGCAAAGAAAATCGTTCACATCCTTTGCTGCGCCAATCCAGCCTTCCGCCAATCCAGCACAATTTGCGTCATTTTCCAGTTCAACTGGCAAACCTGTCCTGCTTTGAAGAAGCTCTTTCATATTGGGACCGTGAATATACGGAAGTGCGGTAATCCCCTCTATGATTCCGCTTTCGACATTCACGGCACCTGGCATACTAACAGCCAGCCCTGTTAGGGGGTAGGTTTCCTTGAACTTATCCACAATCCCCCCTATTGTATCGATAAATAAAGCAAGACTTACTTTAGGAGTAGGAAGGGAGGATTTTTCAATGAAACCGCCCGTTTCATCCATAAGAGCATATTTAATGGCAGAGCCTCCAACATCTAGTACCGCATAGTAATTCATCATTTAACCTCCACCAATCCAATTTTCTTTCTTTTTCATTGGAATCTCGTCTTTGTATCTAAGAAGCAGACAATCTAGCAAAATTTGCTTAACACGATTCTCTGATAATTATTTCTGAGTCTATAAAGACCGGTTTTAGTTGGGATCGGTCATTAATTAAATCATCAAGCATATAGGCGGATAACTTACCAAATTTCTCTTTATCCTGTTTCACTGTCGTTAGTTTAGGAGAACTATACCGACAGGCGGCAATATCATCACAGCCAATTAACCGGATATCTTGAGGGCAGGTTAATCCAGCCTCTTTAATCGCTTGCAATGCCCCAAGTGCCATCATATCCGACGTAGAGAAAACAGCCTCAGGCAGCTGGTTGCTTTGAAGAATTCGCTTCATCGCCACATAGCCGCTTTCCTCATGAAAATCTCCATATTGTATCCAATCCTCGCAAATCTCCAATCCAAATTGATTCATCGCATCTAAGAAACCTTGCTTCCGAAATTTAGACACGGGTGAATCAAATTTACCGCCAATAAAACCGATTTTTTTGATGGCGTGCAGGTAGAGATATTCAACCACTTTTCTTGCCAGTCCTACATTATCTGTCATGATATAGCTTGCCTTTGGCCCTTTTAGCTCAATATCGATTCCGATGCATGGCAGTCCCTCTAAGGCGAGATCATAGGTCGATTCCTCAACCTCTTCTCCTGCGATAATTAAGCACCCATCCACATTGAAATGACGGCATCTTGCTAAATAACTGCCATTATCCGTATGAAACTTTTCGTTCGAAAACATGATAATATCATATCCAAGCAGCCCCATATTTTTCTTAAAGGAAGAGATAACTTCATTAAAATATGGGTGGGTCATATCTACATTAATCCTTCCTGCATAGATTAGCCCAATCAAATTTGACTTTTTTGTTGCGAGCGACCTTGCAGAGAAGTTGGGCTCAAAGCCGCTTTGATGAATAATATCCATCACTTTCTTTTTGGTTTTTTCACTAACTCCCTCATAATTATTGATCACCTTTGAAACAGTACCTTGTGACACATTGGCCATTTGTGCAATGTCTTTAATCGTTAAATTCATGGTAATCCCTTCTACGTTTGATTGATTTTGTTCTAGTCGCTGATATTTATTTCTGTCATAAATAATCAATTGGATAGGATTTATTATTTCACAGATCCTTCTGTAATGCTCGAAATAAACAACTTATTAAACAGTAAGAACACGACTAACAACGGAACAGTTGCCCAGAATACCCCTGACATGATCATCCCAAAGTCCACATCCCGCGTATTGCTTAATTGAGCTAATGCCACTTGAATGGTGTAATTCTCCGGATCTCTTAATACAGTAAACTGCCAGAGGAATTCTCCCCATACGGCGGTGAAAACAATAATCCCAAGTGTCGCAAATGCCGGCAGAATAATCGGTACGACAATACTGCGATAAATTCTAAAATTGGAGCATCCGTCCAATTTCGCCGCTTCAATCAGCTCATCAGGAACCGATTTACTGATATATTGCCTCATCAGAAAGATGCCTAAAGGGTTTAAAAAGAACAGCACCATAACACCTGGTAATGTATCAAGCAATCCTGCTTTCGATATCAGGAAATATTGAGGAATTAACCCTAATTGCGGAGGGATAATCATTGTTAACAAAATGGCGACAAAGAAAATGTTTTTCCCTGGGAAGGTGAATTTCGCAAATGCATATCCAGCCAGTGAACTAATGAGCAGAACAACGATTGTGACAATGGCACAAATGACAAAGGAGTTCCACATAGACCCAAAGAAATCAATGGAATTCAATACCTTTTGGAAATTTTCGACGAGCATATTCCCTGGTGTTATAGTTGGAGGAATGGAGTTAAAGGCTGAACTCGGTCTCGTTGCCATAACAAACATCCAATAAAATGGAAATAAAGATAACAAGGAGGTAATACCCAATAAGAGATAGACAAAGAATCTTCCGCCTGAGAATTTCCTCCTCTTTTCTGTTCGTTTCATCGTTCACCCCTCCTTTTTCTTCCAATACCAGATGTTAAGTAAACATTGATTGCCGCAAACGCTGAGATGATAATCAATAAAATAATGGCTGTTGCAGAGGCCGTTCCAAAGGATTGTAATCTAAACGCATCACGATATAAGTACATCACAATTGTCATCGCTTCATCCCTGGTAAAAGCGCCTGTACCTAAGAAGACAGTTGGTTCAGAAAATAACTGGAGTGCTCCCACGGTAGATGTAAACACCGTCAAGATAATAAACGGCTTCAGCAAAGGAATGGTTATGTACCGGAGCTGCTGGAATTTGCTTGCACCATCAATGGTGGCCGCCTCATACAAATCATTGGAGATACTTTGAATCCCCGCAAGATAAATGATGGTGTTATAGCCGACCCATCGCCAAAATACCATAATGGAAATGGCAATTTTCGTACCCCATTCTGAACTTGCCCAGCTTACCGGATCAAGTCCGGCCAGTGATAATACATAATTGGCTAAGGAGGATTCGTGGTTGCTGAACAGCACACTGAAAATGAGGGCTACTGCCACCATTGAAGTAATGTAGGGCATAAATATGGTGACTCTGAAGAAGTTCTTAAATCGCAGAAACGCCATATTCAACAAGTAGGCAAAAAGGATACCGAATACAATTTGAGGAGCGGTCCCCATAATTCCCATAACAATCGTATTGTAAACCGATTTCCAGAATAGGGGATCGGTTAGGACAAGCTTGAAATTATCCAATCCTACAGAGACCATCGGACTAAGCCCATTCCATTTTTGAAAGGCTAAATAAAAACTAAATAAAACGGGATACAACCCAATAATGGCAAAGATAATAAAGAAAGGAGCAATGTATAGATAAGCAGAAAACATATCTTTTCTTGCTTCCGATCGATACCGCTTCTTTCTCTCCTTGACCCCATTTGTGACCGTATTTGCTTTTGGCAGATTCATTATCATACCCCTTTTCCCATAAAAGGCGGGAGTGGCGCTCTTTAGTCCGAGCCACGCCGAAATCCCACCTTTACTAAACTAGTGAACTACCGACTTAATAATGCCTTGGAGCGCTTAATTGCCTCTTTCCACTCTTTCTCAGGGTCCGTTCCATTGTTTTGAACGTTCTTTAAGGCATTTAATACTTCGGAATAGATTGGGAAGTATTTCTCCCCTTTGTAGACAGCCCCATTAATATCCTGAGCCGCTTCTGCAAATACTGGTGCGGTTGATTGTCCACCAAAGAATTCATCTTTGTTATTCTTGAAGTCATCCATTTCATAGACCGATTGGGCAGATGGGAAAAGACCCTTGTCTTGGAAGGATTTCAGCTGGTTTTCTGGTGAGACTAACCATGCTGTAAATTTATAAGCTTCCTCAGCATTTTTTGTTTCACTTGGTATGGAGATGAAAGAGCCTCCCCAGTTTGCGGCAAATTCTGATGGCAATGTCGCCACTCTCCATTTACCTGATGCCTCCTGGGCATTGCCTTCCATCCAGCCCTTTAACCATCCGGCGCCTAGTTCAGCAGCAAAATCCCCTTTATTCACGGCATTCGCCCACTCCGGCGACCACATTTCAAATTTGCCGACAATACCCATTTCATTTAGTTTCACCGCATAATCATAGGCATCTTTAACGGCATTGCCCTTCTCTTCAATCAACAACTCCCCTTTGGAATTAAGGAATGTTGTTTCAGCGCCATCCAAATAGGCCCTGAATGCCATTTCAATACTATCGATAAATACCTTTCCTGTTTTTTCTTTCACTTGAAGTCCTGCTTTTTCAAAAGCTTCAGGTGAATTGATTAAGGCAGATACCTTTTCTGGTTCAGTCGGCAAGCCTGCTTCTTCAAATAGATCGGCTCGATAATACAAGGCCTTTGGTCCAATATCAGTCGGCAAACCGATTAAGAAGTCACCACTATCGTTCTCCCCTGTTTTCCATTTCCAATCCAAGTATTGATCTTTAATATCCTTTGCGCCAAGATCATATAAGTTTTCAAAACGGTCCTGGGCTGCCTTAAACCGGTCTAGCTGGTCAATTTCAAGCATGGTAATGTCCGGTGCTCCGCTGCCGGCAGATAATGCTGTAAATAAGGCATCATGATGCTCAGCTGTCTCCGCTGACCTTACTTTAATCTTCACACCAGGATTTTCTTTTTCATATTCCTTCGCTAGTTCATCATAGTTCGTTGCACCAAATGTCCAAAAATCCAATGTCACATCGCCGTTTTTCCCATTTGCAGCAGAAGATTCATCATTGTCCTTACATGCCGCCAATGACAAAGCCAAAGCCGTTGTCAGACCAAGCGCAGCCAATTTTTTTAAACGTATCACTTGTGGTACCCCCTATTATCGTTTTATCAAGCGTTCACTCATTGAACCATCCCTGTAAAAGCATGTGAAGCCATCCTTATTCATGACTCCCTCCTTCTCCATTCAATTTTTGTAAAAGATGATAATAGCACCGCCTTTAAGGAAACCGGTTTCTATAAATCACTGTCTGTATGTAAAATAAGTATGGATGAAACCGCTTTCAATAGTGATTATAAATGTTAAATTATGAAAAAACAATAAGTTTTTTGAATTTTTAGCAATATTTTAGAAACCGCTTTCCAAGAATTATTCCGCACAGAGCCAAATTCTAAAGAAGAATGGCAGATAAAACGGGTAATTGGACAAAAGTACGAGGAAGTTATTCTTTAAACAAAGCTTTCATTATCTGTCCCCTTCTGCATGGTTCATAAAAAAGAAACCTCTCGTTTTATAGGAACGAAGAGGTTTCTTGCTTATATAAAATCCTACACATATTAGCTATAAGTCATTCCACCATCAATGATGACAGATTGACCAGTCATATAATCTGAATCAGATGAGGCTAGGTAAGAGACAAAGGACGCTACATCCTCTGGTGTTTCAGATCTTCCGAGTGCAATGCCATCGACAAAGGCCTTGAAGGCTCCTCCTTTATCCACTTTCATGTACGGTGCCAATTTTTCATCAAGATAATCCCACATATCCGTGCCGACGATACCTGGGCAATACGCATTAACCGTAATACCATAAGGTGCGAATTCCTGGGCAGCTGATTGGGTCAATCCGCGAATGGCGAATTTCGTTGCTGAATAAGCGCTGAGCAAGCTTGCACCTTTATGTGCGGCAATACTTGCGGCATTAATGATTTTGCCACCGCCTTGTTTCTTCATCTGTTCGCCGGCTGCCTGCAAGCCGTAAACCGTTCCAAAGACATTGATGCTGAAGATTTTTTCAAGTTCTTCAGGCGTGATATCAAAGATCGGATTCACTTGGGCAATACCCGCATTGGATACATAAACATCCACACATCCAAAAGCTTTAACCGTCTGCTCAACAAGGGAAAAAACGTCTTCACGCTTACTGACATCCCCTTGAACTGCCATGGCCATATGGGTTCCGCTTGTTTGAAGAATTTCCTGCTCAACCTCTTTCGCTTTATCGATATTTACATCATTTACGACAACGGTGAACCCATCCTTCGCCAGACGGTGAGCAATTCCCCTTCCAATTCCAGATTCAGCTCCTGTTACAATCGCTACACGTTTTGTTTCAGACATTTCGTTCACTCCTTTTTTTAATTTAAAAATAAAACCAACCTCCGTTCGTTCGGTTCATTTATTGCTCGGCAATCCATCTAAAAAACCCCTTACGAATAAGGCTATTAGGCATAGGACCTCTCGTAGATATTACCGCCATAATTCCAGCAGCAGAAAATAGTGGCCATCATCGGAAATAAGCACTTACTGACAGATGAAAATGTACGCCTGATGACAAAGTAAATCTAAATTAAAAAAAAGAACCAAAATGGCTCCTTTTCATGTTCATCCTTCGTTTGGTGTATTAGGGATCGATCGCTTCGCTAGGAAGTATCCAATGCCGAGTGTCAGTATCGTCAAGATGACTTGAATAATCAGATGGGCATTTGCTGGAATGATGGCAGCCAATTTTTCTTCGCTGACAATCATCTCCCCCGCTGTCCATGCAAGGATTCCTGCCCCAATATAGACGATAATTGGGTATTTATTCATGGCATTCAAAATGAGTCTGCTTCCGAACACAATAATCGGAATGCTGACAATGACACCCAGCACAATGGCACCAAAATGACCGTCAGAGGCCCCTGCCAATGCCAACACATTATCTAAAGACATTACGGCATCAGCCAGAATAATGGTTTTAACAGCAGACCAGACAGTCTTTCCGCCCTCCTGATGTTGTTCGTTCTCCGGCAATAACAGCTTGATGGAAATCCAAAGAAGCATCAACCCGCCGATTAGCGTCAAGTAAGGAATGTCTAATAAAGCGACGACAATAGCAGCGAATAGAAGGCGCAGTACAATTGCCCCAAAGGTTCCCCAGAAAATCGCCTTGTTTTGCAGCTCTTTCGGCAGATTGCGAGCGGCCATAGCAATGACCACCGCATTATCGCCGCTCATGACAATATCAATGACGATGATCTTTACTAGGACAACCACCGACAGCCCGAATATTTCCATTTCATTCACCTCTTAAAAGTTAAGTCACAGGTTGTTTAGGAATTCATATAAACAGGGAATGACTTTATTTTTCAATAATTCTTTTCCAACCACATCTTCTTTAGTTTGGCTCGATTGCAAGAAAAAAACCTAAAATATAAAAACGGTATATATGAATGTGGAAATGAAAAAGACACCTGTTTACCAAGGTGCCTTTTGTAAAATATGATGGAGTTGATCATTTTAGGGAGAATCTGCTGTACCTCCCTTACTTAACGAAATATCCACTAATCACGAGCTTGCCAATGATCCGTGCAATAAAAATATTTGCTGCGTTTTACTAGCAGCACAAACTTTCATAACAAATTAGAAAAAGACCTATGTACGACAAAAGCCAAAAAAAGAACTGACTAATGCCGGTTCTCATCATTGCCGCAATCTATTCCTGTTGTTAAATTCTTTCTTGATAATGAATCCGCTGCTCTCTTTTATGATAGTCTCTGCAATCCACTTGAAGGATAATGCTTTTGGTAAAGAGAGAGCTCTTTTTCAATTTCTATCTCTAGCTGGTCATTATTTAAAACATCGATTTTTATTTCAGTTATTTTATTGGGATCTTTATGGATGATTTCCTTTTGAATATTCTCTATGTGGTTCTTCCAGCTTTTTTTGTCGAGCTTTTTAATCATCGTTAGTTCTTGCAAGGCAATTTGTTGTTGAATAATGAAGGCTTCTCTATGGCTGTTTTGATTATCTAATGTGCTTTGAAGTTTTTTCAGCCTTTGCTGATATTCAAGGATTTTTTGGTTGTGCATCTCGATTATTTCAGAAATGGTCCCCAAGTTTTGCTGTTCTTTCACTTTTTCCCTGATGAAATTCTTAGCAACCTCTTCCCTGTCTGTCTTTACATACTGTATGATGATTTGATCTAAGCTATCAATCCTCATATATTTGCTCTTTTGTTTCTCTTTTAAGTATTGTCCTATTGCTTTATGTTTGTTTATAGCCGTTCCTACCGTTTGAATATCTCTTTCAAGCACCTTGATTGCGCCATCCAATTTGTAACGATAATCATGTAATTCCTCGATAAATATATCTATATCTGTCTTGAAAAACCGGGTAATCTTTTTGTATGTTCTTTTCATGCTACCTTCGCCCTTAGTTGTATTATGGATTATTTCCTTATCGCCTGTCTGTCATTTTCCTCATCACCTTAACCGTTCTTTCCTTTCTCCTCTCTAGCCTTTTCTTCCTAATATAACATTTTACACTTTTACTGTAAGTAAATTCTAATTCTAGTTTACCAATTCACTCTTTTTTATCAACTAAACTGCATTGAAACGATCGTTTTAGCGAGACCAAAAGGACTATTAACTTCCTCCTAGAATTGAGAGAAATTACAAGGAGGAATAGGAAGATGGATATGCTATACTCGTTTATGCTCTTATGAGTAGTTAGTGTATGATTGGAGGAAATTGAAATGGGTTGTGGTTGTTCAAATCTGCGTGACGGCAAAGCCATCGCGGACTTAGTAAGAAGTAAAGGCAAGGATATGTATCCTCCTCAAGTCAAACATGAAATCACATGTGAATGCGGGGAAACTTTCACACTAGAGACAGTCATTATGAGCTGCCCTAAGTGTGAAATGACCTACGCTGTAACTCCCTGCAGTTCAGATGATCAAAATAATATCAAACCAGCAGGTATCGGGTATTAATAAAAGACTGACCAATAGCTCTATCAAGAAGACTGTTGCGTCAGTCTTTTTTGTTTTGTGAGCCCATTTGGAGCTCTTCGCCCATCTATTGGATTATATCGCACTAACAATGGTAAATTCGCCCTTAAACGTATAAATTTCGCCCATAAATGTCATGTTCAGCTTAACTCTCCACTGTAATCAAGCTTCTTTACCTCTCGCATGAGCTAAATGGAATGATTTCAAAGGTTTACACATAAAATCAGCAAATTTTATGTGATATCCATCAAAAAACGAGCTCCACAATGAGATACTATTCCCACCAGATTAACGCTTGTCCCATTAGCAGGAAACCATATAAAAAAGGCGAGAAACAATAAGTTTCCCGCCTGTTCAATCCTCATTCTTTATTGCCCAGAAACGTCAAATCGATCGAGTAATGCTCGTGCTTCATCTGTCGAGTTGGTATTCATTAATTGGTTCCGCAATTCACTTGCCCCTCGGAACCCTTTCACATATATCTTAAAGAAGCGTGTCAGCGGCTTATATGGACGGGCTTCTTGCTTGGAGTATTTATCATGAAGGTCAAGGTGAAGCCTTAAGAGATCGAGCAACTCCTTACTGCTGTGTTCTTTCGGCTCCTTTTCAAAGGCAAATGGATTCTTGAATATACCGCGGCCAATCATGATTCCATCTACACCGTATTGTTCGGCAAGCTTCATGCCCATTTGCCAGTCAAGGATGTCTCCATTTATGGTTAATAGAGTCTGAGGGGCCACCTCATCACGAAGCTTCTTAATCTCCGGTATGAGCTCCCAATGGGCATCAACCTTGCTCATTTCCTCCCTAGTCCGAAGATGGATGGACAGATTGGCAATGTCCTGCTTCAGGATATGGGTGAGCCAGCCTCGCCATTCATCGATCTCGGTGAAACCAAGTCTTGTTTTCACACTTACCGGCAGACCGCCTGCTTTAGCAGCCTCGATTAATTCTGCCGCCAATTCAGGACGGCAGATCAAGCCGCTCCCCTTCCCGTTATCCGCCACATTAGGGACTGGGCAGCCCATATTGAGGTCAATCCCCTTGAACCCCTGCTCCGCCATCCCGATACTCATTTGCCGGAAGAATTCAGGCTTATCTCCCCAAATATGAGCCACAATCGGCTGTTCATCTTCCGTAAAGGTCAAGCGCCCTCGAACACTGCGATTCCCCTCAGGATGACAATAGCTCTCGGAATTAGCGAACTCCGTAAAGAATACATCTGGTTTGGCAGCCTCACTTACAACATGACGAAAGACCACATCCGTCACATCCTCCATTGGTGCCAATATAAAAAATGGCCGTGGTAATTCAAGCCAAAAATTCTCTTTCATCTTTCCGTTCAAATCCTCTCATTAAAGCGATATCAGGCCTGCTTAAAAACAATTAAGGCCTTCTTTCTTATCTCCTTCTATTATGATTGACCAATTTTTATTAAACTTTCATCCGTCTTTTTGACTTTATTTATTTTAACGATTCCTGAAGAAAAGTGCAAAGAGAACATGCAATAGATGTTGCTGGATTAATTTCTTCAATGAATAGCAGGACCGTATGGACTTTTCTATAAGCATTATGGAAAATCGAAAACAAAAAGGCGAATGACCTGATCGACCACTCACCTTTTTTCTACCTTTATGTTGAGAACAGCTACCTCGAATACAACCAAAGCATGTGATGCTCCAATTGCTTTTGGACGGTTTCTTTAACGGTTAAGCAGTTTGTCATTCTCCATAATAATAGGCTTTGAAGCAATCTTCGCATAATCCCCTGTGTTGATATCGTAGCGTTGCATTAGAACATGGTATAGTTCTTCCTTAGTCTTGAACTTTGATACCTGGAAAGGCATTGATTGAGCCAGTTTTTCGATGAATAGATATCCATCCCCTTCTTCCAATAAAACCCCGCTATGTCCGATGAAGAGATTCTCTGTTTCAGGATAGTGCAAGAATACATTTACCCAAGAAATGGAATCATTATCGAAGGAAATGTCCCTCTTCGCCCATTCCTTGACAATGCTCTTAGCGTGCTCTTTCACATCCGTCGTTTCAGAAGCTGATATTGGATAAAAGATGTTTTCAAACTTCTGCTGATCCGCTTTACTCATCTTTGCATTTGGGTTATTCTCGATTGCATTCAAATCAAAGATCAACTCAGGGCTTTCCTCTGTTATGGTACCGCCAGAATCCACCAGATCTTTTATCAGCATAAATGAGGTGATACGACAGTTAAGGTCTATATAAGGAAGCTGCAACTCTTCCCACCTAGTAAAAAGCTGATTTTCATCGTACGGTGCATTCGCGGTATTTATCGAAACAAAGCCATGTGGGGCGATATCCTCCATCCCTTGTTTGCTATTGTAATCTTCGACCGTTTTCATAAACCAATCAATAGTTCCACCATCAAATCCTCTTGTTTTCATTAAATCAAGAACTCGATTCTGCGCGCTTCCATCTACGAGATTGGAATATTCATAAGAAAGCGCAGCTTCTTGGACAACACTTTCGTTTTCTTTTTCCATTGTCGAATTTGAACACCCTGTAAAGAGCAGCGTTGATGTAAGTAGTACGGGAAGTAATAGATTCTTCATGGTGATTCTCTCCTTAATATTTGATTAGTATTCTTAGATACATTTAATAGACGGACAAATCCGCCTAAAAGTTTTCCTCTCTTTTCATTTTTGTCAAGAAGAGATGAGGGACGACACAAACCTTCTTTTAGAATAATGAGGATTAGACAACTTAGAGAACAACTTATCGTTTATGTTGTTCTTTATTGTATAGATTTGATGTTCCTTGTGGAAAATCTCTTAATGACTTAGTTCATCTATCTAGATTCTCCAATCTCAGTCCGGAGAAAAGGATTTAAGAGAGTCAAGCTATATTTAGACCACAAAAATCTGTAAGGACATGAAAAAGGTACTTGCGTGAGAAGCCGGCATACACCTAGAATGAAACGTATGTTAAATAAAAAAGGAAGCTCCTTGTAAAAGAAGCTCCCTCATAATTAGTGATGGCATCGTTCTATTTCGTTTTTAATCCGCCCTCTTTCATGTACCGAAAAACAGGGATTTCATCCCCTTTTTCAACTGGAATGAAATTAAAGGTTACATAGCTGTCAACCCCTTCAGGCTCAAGTGCCAAGGCGATATAATTGGCATTCTGCTGGTCCATCTTGAACACATAGCTGCCGGCCGGGAAGGTTTTCTTCTTCGTAGTGACTTCTGTCGTCACCTTATTGGTGTAGTGTCCGCTTTCTTGCTGATTCGACACTTTATTGTCCGTTACTTTATAGCTCTCGACCGATAAGGAGGACGATTTCTTCAATTGCTCTACCTTCACACCGAGCACCTTTAGCTTATCGGCAATATGATGATAAGCAGGAGGAAGGATATAAGCGGTCGGCCTTTCCCTCTCCAAGGTAGCGTAGGCGTTAGTCGAGCTTTTCCAATCGATTGGGATATCGACCTTAGCTGCCTTAGCGAGATCTACGACAGTCAGCTCTTGGTCAGGAACAAGCTTATTTTCGCTTGTGATCACAATCTGATCATCATCATTCGCGTTCTTTCCTTTCGTCACGATCGTTTTGCGAGCCTCTTCAACTGTCCGTTTAACCTTTTCCGCATTCTTGACAGTCGACTTAATAAAGTTCGCTTGGGCCGTCACCTGGGCAAATACCCTTCGTTCAAAGTCCGCACGTCCGATATTGATCCCTCTTGTTTCAATCAGATAGGTGAAGGTATTCTTCAACCCAAGCGCATTACGGCCTATGCGTGCCTCCGTGCTTCCCTCTTCTGCGACAAGCTTGCCGGATTGCGAGGAGGATAAGGTGTAATAATCATGGAACGATAGCTTTTCCTTCTTCAATGCCTTTTGAACATCCGGCAGCAGCAGCTTATCAGAAGTCTTCCGAAGCTTCTCCGGAATATTCAAGTTCTTCGCAGATGAAATTAAGACATCATAGGAGGCAATGGAGCCCTTGTCCCCGTATTTATTTAAAAGGGAAGAATTCACTGTGTATTCATGCGTATCCAGAACAACATCTGGCTGGTATTCATTAATGGCCTTATAAACCGTACGAACCTCAGGATACTCCACCTTCATATAATCCCTATTCGCATCCATATCCGTTGCAATGAAGCGTTTAAAATAATACGAACCATCAGGATTGATTCTCGGCACGATAATGATATTTGCCTTATCTAGGACATTGCCAAGCTTTCCTTCCGCTATCATTTGCGCTAGGACCAGATTCGATTCTCCGGCAGCGGGTTCATTGCCGTGAATTTGCCCCTGCACCCAGATGAGTGGCTTTTTCTTGTCTTTCTTGATGTTATCAGGATTCTTGCTGAATATGATCATCGGAATCTCCCGTCCTTCAAGCGACTTGCCGATGATTTTATAGCTCATATGCTTATTCTTTTTGCTGAGTTTCTTTAGGAATGCGGTCATTTCCTCCTGGCTGGTGAAGGCCGTTTTGCCTTTGGCAAAGGCGGGTGTTTGAAAATCTATTTGGGGTTTAGGGAATAAATGTGAGATATTATCTGGCTGAATATAGCTTGGCCCCTTTCCATAGTAAGGTATGAAGTCATCAGCCTCCGCAGCAGACGTCGGCAGGCCTGGCAATAGCAAAGTACTTCCGATAGCAAGGGCAATGGCAGCATGAGCAGTTTTCTTCGTCAATTTATTCATACGTTCCTCCTCATATCCTCTTTACTGCCATTATTCGCCGAAATTCTCCCAAATTCCTTTTTATTTCCAGAAAACAGGAGAATAGAATCCTATACGATTTTAGGCAACCTAGAAAACAGGTACGAAGCCTCAGTGAAAACCTTCCTACTTCAAGCAAACTTGCCTCTTCTGCACACGAATAACTTTCTGATTATAGCCTGCCCATTTTGCATTATAGTTTAAACAGAACAAGCGCTAACCCTAATGGATTAACGCTTTCATAGAAAAACAAACCCCGACTAGCCTTCACTAATCAGGATTAAGATTTCCCTTACCTTTTCAATTCGTATATTTTCCCTATCTGTTCAGCTAATTCATTAAAATGAATGAATCTTGCTTTTCTCAAGACCTCTTGTCCTTCAATAAAATATAACAGCACTTGTACTGTTATAATATTATAGCAGCCGCAACCTTCGGCACATCATTTGCATCAATATACCCTAAACGGATCAGCGGATAGTGTCCGAGCAATTCCCTCAATTGCGGTAAAACAACATGGCAGACACTGCACTCCTGCCTTGGGATATATAAAAAGCTCATATTATTTTGTTGCAGAAAAATCTTCAATCTTATTCAAGGAAGTCAATTCTTCTATTTGCTTTATGCTTTCAGCTCCTCGTTATACCCCTAAAAGGCTTATTTCAAAACTAACCTTGCTACACTTTCCACCTACTTGGTCTTCAACAAACGCCCTTGATTGTTTAAGTACGTTTCTTCACGAACTTTAAGTACAAATCAAGAATCTAAGGTATTGCAGATATTATATGGGTTATATTATAAAATCAAAAAGTAGCTAAAAGAGTAACAGCTTTATTTATATGAAAATACAACCCCCAATATATATGTCAATACCGTTTTAGTTTTCCCCACTATCACCGGAATAAAATTCCCCACTGATGCCGTTACTTCGATAACGCTGCTGGATAAATCCCAGCCTTTTTCTTTTCCTTCAAACGATACGAATCTCCTTTGATATTGAAGGTAACCGCATGATGAAGGAGTCGATCTAAGATGGCAGTCGCTAAGACATCATCCCCAAACACTTTGCCCCATTCTATATATGATTTGTTCGAGGTCAAAATCATCGCTCCATGTTCATATCGCTTGGATACCACTTGAAAAAAGACATTTGCCGTCAACTCGTCAAAAGGAAAGTATCCCACCTCATCAATAATCAATAAATCTGGACGGCTCCATTTTTGTGCCAATTTAGGAATGCTTCCTTTTGTTTCTGCCTTACGGCATTCTGCCACCATTTGGTCAGCCGTCAAAAACAAGGCGGTATGTCCCTTTGCCAGAGCTTCTAAGGCAAAAGAGAGGGCGAGATGGGTTTTCCCTACACCAGGTGGCCCTAAAAGAAGACGATTCTCTCCATTGGCAATAAACCGGCAGGTAAGGGTTTCCTTTACACGTTGCTCATTGATGCTTGGCTGAAACGTAAAATCAAAGTCATGAATGGTTTTGGTATAAGGAAGTTTGGCGCGCTTGATTCGATTTTCTAATTTAGCTGATTCTCGACGTTCCCATTCCTGTAAAACAACCGTGTGCAGAAAATCAAAATATGATACATTATGGGTAGAAGCATTCTCTACCAGATCATCCAATTGACTGGCTGTGTCATGCCAGCCCAACTGGATGAGTCGTTCTTCAAGGCTGGATTTCATTCTGATTCATTCCCCTCGAGTGCGGCGTAGGTGGCTAGAGATCGAGCTTCCACCTGTGGAGTAGAAGGACAGAAATCCGGGGTCGGCAAACCAGGGGAGTTCTGTTGTTTCTGCTCTTTTTGTTGTTCTTCTGACTTCTCATAGTGCTCCAACTGAATATGCATATGTGCTTTTCCTGTCATAATGGGATGTTGGGCAATGCGGTCTTGTGCATCGTATATTTCCAACTGTTTGTCCAATGTCACTTTCAACTTAACTTTCTGACCGGCATACCGAAAAGGGACAGAGTATTTCTTTCCTAAGTAAGAGACAAAGCAATCTCTGCTTACCTCCCGCACTTCCCAATGGCTTGTTGGGAATAACGGCTTTATTCCCCAGGCTTGAAGCTGTGGCTGTTCCGTTTGCCAACGCTGAACCGGCGGTTCTTGTGTCGTTTCATTTTTCTTTTTATTAGCTGTTTTGTCCAACCATATCTGTATGTCATGATTCCATGCTTCCAGCGTAGGTTCATGTTTTCGTTGAAAGAAATTTTTCTTTAGGTAATCCACCGTTCTTTCTACTTTTCCTTTCGTCTGTGGGCGGTAGGGTTTACAAGCTTTCGGGACGACCCCATAGTAGGCTAAAAAATCTTCAAACGTACGATTAAAACGAATCTCTGTTGGACTGTGCTTTGTCACGACGGTTTTCATATTATCATAGAGAATCTGATTCGGAATGCCGTTAAAATAGGAGAAGGCATTCATGTGACATTTCATCAATGTTTCGAGCTTCATATCTGTCGTAAACTCAATATACTTCATCCTGGAATACCCCAGAATCATGAGAAAGGCATAAACCTTTTGTGGATGACCATCCATCACTACTTCACCGACTTCCGCCCAATCCATTTGAGCTTGCTTCCCAGGAGGTGTCTCAAATCGCCTAGTGGCCTGTTTCTTTGGTTGTGCCCGGAAGGGCTGCACAAAATCTCGTAAAATTGTACTCTTCCCCTCATACCCCATTGCTGTAATTTCTTCAAGCAAGACCACGCAATTTGTGGT
>NZ_LFZV01000001.1:1811835-1823714 GCF_001183965.1 Bacillus sp. FJAT-27916 | reverse complement strand
ATTTTCAACATCGACGATCCCTCTCTTTTGTAGTGATACGTCGATTATCCGTGATTAGTGAGGAATTTTAAATCGGTGTTATTGAGTATTTTAACTCCGGCAGTGACAATATACTGGGGAATTGCTAAATTACTTCCTTTGTATGACTTTTCTCTCTTTTATTATATAAGTAAACTGCTGGTAACATTAATGCAACCAATCCCGTTAAGGTTTCTACAATTCCAGCAGTAATAAACAACGTATTTGGTCCTGTTGTATCTAGGAACCACCCTCCTGCTGCCTGTGCTAATGGCACCGCTCCTTGAGCAACAATCATATTAATACTTGATACACGCCCCATCACTTCTTCTGGGATAGTTTTCTGAAATATACTAGGGCCAATAGTGCTTACTACTGCTGTTGCTATACCAATGAAGCTCATAGCTGCAATTGCTTGCCAATAATTTGTCGTTAATCCCAACAGTAATAACCCTAACCCTTGGAAAGATATGGCTAACATATTAGCCTTTGGGCTTGGATTTTTAATCATAATAATAAAAGTTAAAATGAAAGAAACGACTAATCCCCCTGCTCCAAGAGCTGACTGCATCAATCCAAATTCCTTCTCATTTGCTTTTAATGATTCAGCTAAAAAAGGCAGTCCAACTTCCAGCATCCTAAAACTCATATTAGCAAAAAGCATAGTGATAATTAAGGTGAAAACCAAATGATTTTGTAGTACATATTTTACACCAAAAGCTAAATCCTCTTTGATAGAGTTTTTTTGTTCACGACTTTCTTTTTCCTTCATAATCGGCCTTAATTTTACAAAGTAAAGCGTTAATGCTGATGCAATAAATGCAATCCCTATAACAAACACACATATGATTCCCTTGTCTATATGGTATAGAAATGCTCCCGTTAAAGGTCCAATTAATGCAGTAATTTGCCACGTAGCCGCTAATAAGCTATTAGATCGCACATAATATTCTTTCGATACTACTCTCTGACGAATTGCAGTAACTGCGGGCCAATAAAAGGCATCTAGGACACCAAACACAAATCCTAATGCGAAAATAAAAAATATGTTCATACTATTTGTTACCATCAAGATAAATATGCCGAGCATTACCATAGCCCTTGATATATCTGAGATGAACATAATTTTTCTTCCATCGAAACGGTCGACAACTACTCCACCAAATAACATCAATATAATTCTTGGCACTCCAACTACTAATAAAAACATCCCCATCATAACTCCAGAACCAGTTATCTCTTTAATCATCCAAGGAATAACAAAAAAATATATAGCATCGCCTAAAGCTGAAAAAACGTAACTTAACCAATACATAAGAAAGTTTTTATTTTTGAATAGGCTTGCACTCTTATAATTTATAGTTTCCCCCAACTTCATAACTCCCCCTTAGTTACCACAATACCAATTACAATATACAAATTTTCTTCTTGAGCTAAACGTAGCAATAGGTAAGCGTTTGAAGTTATCTCCGGCTTTTCCCCTGCTCCACACGGAACGTGCCAGTTTCCAAGCATTCCGCGTTCCATCTGGCGATGGTTTTGATTATAAGTTTCAAGTTACTCTTGTAGAGCTTGCACTGTGGCATCATTCCTTTGTGAAGTGATGTTCCCACGTTCTTACCCGACCGGTGCAATGCACGTTTGAAAAATAATCGTTGCCAATCACTAGACTTGGGGCTATTCCTCCACTTCCATTACAGAAGATTCATCAGTCGTGCCCCTACCCTCATAAGGACAAATGCATTTCGTTCATCACTTATAGCAACCGTTTCGGGTGACAGCCCTTGAATCAACGTTCCTTACTTTCCAAGTCCCTTATAACCTAGCTATCTATTCTAAACATAGGTGCTTCCTGTAAGCCTGTGAGCAGGATACCGCCATTATTCGGTATAACGTGTTTCAGAGGAGCAATTTTTACTCCACATCACTCACACCACCGTAAGGGTGGTACAATAGTTTCCTATTGTTCGAAACTCTAGACCCGTACATTCGGAAGTTCGTCCGTTCTTTGTGTAAGAAAATTCTCACCTTATTTAGTTTTTCAGCCATCCGGCATATCCATTGGCATACCTTTATCCTGAAAGGAACGGCTTTAGCCTTTGTTCTGCCGACTTCACCTGAGCTTCACACCCCATAATCTGTCTATTATGACGCATGCAGGAGTATCAATGGGATAGTTTCAAAATACGTGGTTTTGTCATTCCTATCCTCTGTTATAAAGTTAGAAATTCTGTAGAAATTCCTCGTCCTTCGCACTATAGTGCTTATAACGAAACTTGTCGCACTGCCCCTTTTCTACAATAAGGAATTCAACACAAAAAGGCATTAATCCTGCTTGGATCAATGCCCCTGTAGTTTAAGTAAATTTTTCACAAGCTATTAATTTCACTATAATTGTTTAATCCAAATTTTCCACTCTTCAATTCCTTCTATTTCAATAATATTTAAATCGCTAGTAACGGGAACATTATTCTCTATGTAGCCTACTTCATATCCAAAGTCTTCATTAGGAATTATTGTTTGAATGTCACCATTTCCTTCAAATAGTCCGTTCATTTGAGTTATTTCTTTAACTTTCCATTGACCCTCAGTTTTTCGAATGTCAGCAACCCAAATATCCTTATCATTCATTATCCCTCTAAAGACATATAACGCTAACTCTTCATTCACTTTATGGGAACCATATACAATTATTTTTCTCTCTTTGTTTCCATCTTCTATCGTTTTTAAAGCATCTTCTGGATAGTTAGCTGCATCTTTACTAATTTCATCACAACCAACCAGTAAAAAGGCCAATGATAAAATAACTAGGATTAAGTTTGACTTCATTTTTGTACCTCCTAATTAAAATATATGTTCGGATAAAGATAAATAAGTCAAACTATTGTACTACCCTGCCCCGTTTCTTCCATAAGTAGTTCAACATAAAAAGGTATTTATCCTGCTTGGATCAATGCCCCTGTAAATTTAAGTGCATTTTTTCACAATCTTACCTCTGACTTTTCGGATGCTACCCCTCTATCCTTTTTAAGAATAAAAACGATATATTATTACAATTTTTAGAAAATTAAGTTATCATATAATCTATAATTACCAATAAAATTTAGGAGGAATAAATTTGCTCTCAAATGAATCTTTTAGTTACATTAATTATATTTTTATCTTCTTTATCATCATTCAGGTAGGTTTGCTTATTTCAATAACCTTAACGAAAAGAAACGAAAAGTTGATTAATTGGTTTACAGTTATCAGTGCATCTTGCATTTCTATTGTTGTTTCAGGCTTACTTCTAATCTTTTTAGGTTATGCTGCTGACGAGATAAATTTAGATGTAAATAACTATACTTATATGACCATTGCCCTTATTGTATTATCAATGATCAATTCATTGAACTTATACAAAAGCAAGTAAGATATTACTAAAGAAGATTCTGAGACGGGATAAATCACTTTCTTTTTAATCCTCTTTGTTCAACTAACCTGTCCCCTCATTCAAGTATAATTAATCACATTTTTATTGTAGTTCTTTTAAATCTGCTTCTTCTATCGAATCACCAGTAATTTCAAAGAATATCTCCTTATTACTTTCTAATTCAATTGGAGTTTTACTTCCTATTGGCATTCTATCCCCATTATTCTCAAAATTATTATCTCTTAATATAAAAACTTGCATTTCAACTTCACCATCTAACGCCATATCTGTTTTTGAGATATCAAACCCTAATACTTCTCCTTTTTCAATTTCAGAACCGTCAGCATACTCAAGTCCTGCTGAGTATTTCGCTATTTTCGCTTCGATTGCATAAAAGTCAAAATTAGCATTGTTTTTTATGTTGATTATCATACTATCTTTATTTACAGGATAAACTGTGCTGCTAACTGACAATAAAGTAAATAACAAAAATGTCATTGGTAATAGTAATATTTTCTTCATTACTTCACCTTCTTTTTTAAGAATTCTCTACCCTTGAAAATTTCTTTTTAGGTTATATTCATAAGAATTTTTATTTTTTCATCTCATATCTAAGCCTCTATCCATATACTTTTACTCACTATTCACTTTCACAGATAGAGAAAAAAGCACCTGTAATTACAAATTTCATAATATGTATAAATTTTACCATATATAAAATACAATCCATTGTCTATCTTGATATCAATAGGATTATTATTTTCATCTCCTACCACAGACTTTCCTTTAATAACACAAGAAAAGACCGTCCTTATGACAGCCTTGAAATAACTCTATTGCCCCCATACTAAAAGTTCTATTATTCACATCATACTAATTAGAATTCCTATGGTTTTTCTCCATCTCTAAAGTAATTCGTTTCTATGAAAAGAAATTTAACATAAAAAGGAATTAATCCTGCTTGGTTCAACTCCTCTGTTACTTTAACAAAACATAATCATCGCTTCCCTCCCATACTAGAGGAGTTTTTTTGTCAAAAATAATACCCTCCAGCCCATTTCTGACCAATACCTCTCTGTAATCTTCTTTTGCAAAAAAAGAGCTTGAACTTCATCAAAATAGCAAGTGAATACAAGTTCTTCATTATCATCACTAATCGTTATAATGTCGTCACATAATAAATTGATGGTTTCTAAATTAAGATCCTTTATCTCGTGTGTGCCTTGTTCGCCATATAATGTTGCATATTTAATGCTCTTTGCACCTTTCGAAGCTAGAACAGACAGAATACGGTGTATTAAAAATACTGAAATTTGGTCCATCATAGGATATAAAATATTCTCGGTTAAACTTTCGTCCAACTTTTTAGCCAAATCAGGTCTTTGATATATCTTTCTACCAAAATATCCATCCGCCAAAACGGCTGCTGCTGTAACGGCTATTGACATTTCTGAGATATTATTTAATCCACTATCTTTCCTTATTTCCTCCCAAGATAAAAGCTTTCCGAATCTAAGTAAATCTTCATTGGTAGGATAGGTGTCATCTTCTGATTTCCAATCATTTTGCATTTTGACGAAGGGATAGAAAATACAGGCTGCAAACTTGTATCCATTCGGTAACCCGTTTAAGAATGGGTCATTTTCAGGGTTTTCTCCAATCGGGTAAAAGAATTCCAATTGCTTTTTCCTCCTTAATTTAAATCATTTTCTTCAACTCCCTCAGTTTAATATGATTTTCTCACGAATGCTCGCTAATTCGCAGGATTTCAATCCCATTGAATTTAGTTTCATGACTTGGTGGAGTGAACTAAGGACGTTTTGGCTACGTGAAGGCATAGTTAAATAAAGGAGCGGATTCTCTTCTCCATATTCTACCATATAATGTACATCTCCACGCCGCCCCTGGAGGCTTTCCCTCCCATGTCTCAACGGGTCATTTGCCCTATCATTCCTTCGTCATGCCTATCCAAGGGGTGGAGGCCAGTTATGCTAACCTGATGGGTCAGTGCCCTTTTGTTGAAGAAACCTGGTACTCCGTACATATTTGAAATCCTGCGAATAAGCCAACACTCGCTCTTAGAGTCTCTTAGAGAATGGTGTAAAAAGTATATCTACGCTGCCAACACCGTTAAGGGTTGAACTTTCTTGGCACAATACTGTTCGTTTTTACGTGCTATTCCTACGAATATTCTTGCTAACTTTCCAATTAACTTCATAATCGATTTCATCTTTTTGACTTTGACGTTATTGGCATGGATGGCTTGAAATTCAGGGTTGTTCATCACCAGACTCATTGTTGCCAAGTAAAGAAAACGCCTAAGTCTTGATCGCCCACGCTTGGAAATGATAATTTGCCCTTTCCACTTACCGGAACTAGCTTCAGCTAGATGCAGTCCTGCGTGCCTAACCTAAGTAGTGAATTACCGTGTGAAAACCCGCTTAAATCCCCTGCTTCCCCCAAAATGCCCGCTAACGAAATTTCACTAATTCCCTTGATCATAAGCAGTTTTCTTGCGAATGGGATTTTAGCAAGTTCAGCCTTGACGGCCAGCTCAACTCTTTCTAATTGTTGAACCGCAAGGTCATACTCTTCGAGTAATTGCTCTAAATGAAATTTGTATGCCTCCATTGCTTGTCTCGTACCAACCGACTTTCTGGCTACTTGGAGAAGTAAATAAGCCTTCTTTAACCCAGGCTGCCTCTTCATGACTGACCTCCAACCAGTTACTACTTCTTCTGGCACCATGGAACCCAGTTCCATTGGAGAAGGGAATAGCCTTAGTGTAGCGATTGCCCCTTTAGCAGTGATGTCTTTAAACACTTGCCTTAGTTCTGGAAAAACAATGTCCACCCAACGATTTAATTGATTAATAGAACTTACGAGTCTTTTAACAATTACATCCCGGTTAGACATGAGGACCCTAAGTTTCTCAAACGACTCAGAAGTGTTCCTGACAAATGAATAGTAACCGTTCTTCACCATATCAGCTATTACCAGGGCGTCTTTTTTATCACTTTTTGATTGAGTATTATCGCGGTTTTCTTTGTTTCTTTTAACTAAGTGCGGATTTACTGTTACTACCTCAATATCTTGTTTTATCAGCCATTTTGAAAGGTTCATCCAGTAATGTCCCGTAGGTTCCATTCCCACTATGGATACCTCAAGTTTATGTATTCTTTTAAGCTTGATTATCCAGTTTAATAGATTTAGAAATCCATCTTCATTATTTTCAAATATAAGAGGATCTCCTACAACTATTCCCCGAAAATTAACAGCTCTTGCGACATGTAACTGTTGGGCGATATCCACACCAACAACTAAATGTTTATCAGAAATTCTTTCAATCAATTGATTTTGTTTGTCCTGCATTTTAAACTTCATAGTAAGGGTTCCTCCTAAAGGTTGAGTTAGAGTCGTGTCTTACTCATATCTTACTGAGGAGCCCTATTTTTATCAAAGCTCAAATTTAGTGATCTACAGGAATGCTAAACTGCCCATTTAGCTGCATAACCAAAAAAGAGCTGATCACAACTCTTGATATTGGAGTAATACCCCTTTTTGTTTAAGTGAAGACACTCACACACCAGCATCATTATTATCTTAAATCAATCTGATAAATTACCTAAGGGCTTCTTACTTTAATTTCACTATTTAAATATTTTTACTCTTCTTCACCTCTATATTATTCATCTTCATATGGGACTACTTCATAATCATCATCATCAAAAATTTGCTCCTCTTTTGCTTCTTCCATTTCTTTAATAAATTCGGTTATCAGAGTCGCATAATGGGCAACTTTAGGGTGTTTATTTAACTCATCTATTATCTTATTTACAATAGGAAGATCATATTTAATCCTTTGGAAGCTTATGTATTGGAATAAAGATGATCCTATCATATCTTGAACCTTCTCATCGGTTTCATTTAATAAATATAGGACATAGTTTTCTGTAATACTATTTTTGGGGTAATAGAATAAATTATCCAGCGCTTTTTTGATTTTAGTAAATTGCCCTGATTGCAATAAAGAAATTAATTCATCTTCTGGCATCGCATCTAATTTGTAATCCTCATCTTCGTCAGGATTAAAGCGGTAAAGACCCTCTTCCTCGATGTATAAATCCTTGATAAATTCGTCAAAATTATCAGACAAAACAAAATCCAAATCTCCATCTGTATCAATGTATGAAACAGCAGGCTCAACTCTATTATTCCTATAGTCCAAAGCAAACCAAGTGTGACCATCTCCGTTTAATATGACAAGTTCTTTAGGTAAATTCCATTCTTTAGTCACGAAAGCCGTATCCAAAATACCTGGCATTTCTCCTACTCCTTGTAGGAATCCAAATTCTACGAAAAAGTTTCCTTCTATTGGACGTTTTCTTAAACGGAGAGCATTAAATCGAATAGATCCACCATTTTGCTCTAATAACAACTTCCGATAAGTTTCAGGGAGCTTGTGTCCCAGTTCCTTTTCAGCTTCTTCTAATTCAGCTTCAGTGAGGGGTGGTTTTCTATAATAATCTTCACGTGCTTTAAGCCAAAATTTCATAATTATCCTCCTTAAAACATTTCTTGATTTGATATAAATCCTTCTTCCGCTAGTCGAGTAGAAGAGAGCCTTTTTACCTTACGGTAAATTGTGCTTCTCCCCCCTCTCAGAACCGTGCTTGCGCTATTAACGCACACGGCTCCTCCTAGTTATCATTTACAGAATATAGCTAATTTCTTTCCTTAATTCATAAATGTTGACCCTGATTCTTGGTTTGGGAAGTGGGAACATTTGAAGGAAAAGCCTAAATTTATCCCATGTAAAGGACTTTCTTTGGCTCCTTCTATTCAGCCATTTAAATAGTAAAATTTCGATTTTCTCTTTGAAGTCATTAACAGTTTGAGAATTATCTGTAATGCAGTAATAGTTGTAGTATCCTACTAGAGAACGTCTAAATCTCTCCATGATTAAATGGATATTTTTATTTCTATTAGACTTCAACCATTCCTTAGATTCTTTAAGCTTGCCTTGGACTTTCTTTCTGCTCGATTTCCGTTTTACACGAAATTTTCCTTGTTTACTTTTTCCACAATAATGAGTGAATCCAAGGAAATCGAAGGTTGCAGGCTTACCATTCCCTGTTCGTTTCGCGTTATTTTCTGCAAATCTCCCGAAGGGAATAACCTTGGTTTTATCCTCAGCTATTTCCAAGTTAAATTTCTTCAATCTCAGTTTTAATGACTCGTAGAATTGTATAGCTTCCCTTTTGTGTTGAAAACAACAAACAAAATCATCCGCATATCTTACCATGTATGCCTGTCCTTCACATTGTTTCCTAACCACTTTCTCAAACCATAAGTCGAGTACATAATGAAGGTACACATTAGCCAAGATAGGAGATATTACTCCACCTTGCGGTGTACCCTTATCTGTTTTGTATCTCCTGCCTTCCTCCATGTAACCACCTTTGAGGAACCTACTGATTATTCTCAGGAGGCTAGGATCCGTTATTCTATGTTTCAAGAACTCCATCATCCATTTGTGGTCAACATTATCGAAGAAGCCTTTGATATCTACATCTACTACATAGCTTACTAATCTTTTTTCTACATAAAAGTTTAGTATCTTTAACGCATCATGACAGTTTCTGTTTGGTCGAAACCCAAAAGAGCAGTCTAGAAAGTCATTCTTATAGATAGCATTTAGCACTTTTGCAATGCCTTTCTGGACAATTTTATCCTCATGTTCCGGTATTCCTAATGGCCTTTTCTTATTAGAGTTAAGCTTTGGAATATACATTCTTCTAACCGGAACTGGACGATAACTTTTGCTTTTAAGTCTGTTTGTTAAGTCCATTATGTTTTCTTCAAGACTTTCAGCATATTGCTCTTTCGTTGTACCGTTCACACCAGTTGCCTTATTGTTTGGCAGCTCATGATGACATTGAATGAGTGATTGCACATTTAGTAAATGTGTCCCTAATAAGGGCAATAACTGGTAGCTAGCCTTTCCTCCATCGGCATTACCCAACTTCATTGGTACTACGCTGCTATCCGACTCCCTACCCGGCATTTGGTTTCCTTACTTGTTATCGCTTGTACACCATACTCTTCTAATAAACAGAAGAGACCGGTAGGGTCTCCCGAGTTGCCGTATCATATCTATGTATGACGTGCCAAGGTCTCTGACTCCAGAGAGGTTTTATCTTTCTCGCCTATAACAAAAGATAAAATATTGCTTTCTACACGCAGTTAAGGCATCAGCCCTCTCGGTTTACAAACGTTTATGGAGCTCAATCCCTTCAACCATTTGGCTTTCGGCCCGCCACCTAACTGTCTACGCTTAAAGACCAAAGTTACCTTTGCCCCTCCAAGACTCGCTACGAGCGAATGGCTAGTTCTTACTCGGCGGGAATCCCACCCGCTATATGATACGACCTAGGCTCGGCCGCACAACTGCCCCGTTTCTTCCATAAGGAATTCAACACAAAAAGGCATTAATCCTCCTTCATTTGCTCACTCATTTATAGTCTTGAACTCTTTCTCTTTAGCATCGTATTCAATTCTTTCATCTCCTTGTTCGTCCCCAGATAGAGTGATTAAGGCAATATTATTACTTTTCCACTCTATAGAAATATTTGAAGGATAAAGTTTGGCTCCATCATTTGATATGAGTCGATCAGTATTTCTCCATCCACTTTTAATTCGAACCTTAGATGGACCAAATAAATATGCTGAACCCTTTTCTATCACTTTAATCTTATGCTCGTTTCCAGGAGAAGTGCTGGTAGCAAGCATTGTCCCTTTAAACTCCATTTCATATAAAAAAATACCTGGTCCCAGCAGAAGAATAAATGCCCAAATAAGGTATCTCCATTTTCTTGAAACTTTAGATGTAATAAATGCGTTAAAATTTATTATCACTAACAAAAAGATTATGACCATTACTATTAAAAGTACCTCCACCGATTCCATCACCTCTTTCTAAACAATGCCACATTTTTGAGATGTAACTCAGAAATATTGCCCCGTTAGTTCTACATAAATTTAATTAGTTTAAATTTATATTTTAATATCCCAATTTCTTTCTCTTTATTCATATCTTGATCTTGATTATCGTATTAACATTATTTAGATAAACATTCTCTTATTGAGCTAACCGTAGCAATAGGTAAGCGTTTGAAGTTATCTCCGGCTTTTCCCCTGCTCCACACGGAACGTGCCAGTTTCCAAGCATTCCGCGTTCCATCTGGCGATGGTTTTGATTATAAGTTTCAAGTTACTCTTATTGATTTGGATTATATGATAGGTTCTAACTCGCACTTTTCCCGATATTTATTGATTTTCTCTAATATCGGTGGCGTGATATCCAAACTTTTTATGAGTATATTCATCTTAGTTGTATCTGTCATATGGATTAGTTTGTGTACATCTTTGTAGAGAATGCGTAAGTTATTGAACTTGTCATTTCCGCCGAGATGTACTGGCACGTAGTGATGACAGTGTACATCCCGTGCTTGTAGAAATTGTCCTGTAATTTCACATTTTCCTTGTTTCATACTATATCGACTGATTCGATTGTCCATATATTCGACACTTCGTGTCGGGATATTTGACTCCATTAGCAAGGCAATTTCTTGCTTGATATTCTTATGCAAATTCTTATGAATTAGCGCTCGGCCTTCAACTGTGAATAGTGTCAGACTTTGTGTGAAACAAATAGTGTTCTTTGTCTGAACATTCGCAAGAGGGAAGAGATGAATACCAGCAATTTCAAATGTCTTGAACCTCAAACTGTATAACTTCTTATAGGTTGGCGGCGGATTCGCTGGATGGGCGTATTTCCCGACTGGTTTAAGACGATTGTACATAGATGCACCTATATCATAAGCAAGACGTGAGAAGGCTAAGTTGACATGTGTAGCTCGATTAAAGTAATTATGCAGCCCTAAGACAAAGCTATTAAATCGCAAAGCATTTTGAGTCGTTGGTGAGGCTCGAAGTGCCTCAATTCGTTTCCTCGCTTCATCTTTTATTTTCTGTATCTTTTCGGCTTTCACAAAAGTATGGGCCACACGTTTTTCACCTTTGCGAATGGCACGTATCGTAAATCCAAGAAAGGCTGATTCATGTTTCCGCAGATTAATTACTTTTGATTTTTCCGGTGAAATGTCAAGTTTTAAACGCTCTTTCAGAAAAAGCTTAACGGCATGATACCATTTTTCGGCTGTCTTCCAGTCCCGACATAAGATTTTAAAGTCGTCGGCATAGCGAACTATATAACCTTCTTTTAACTTTGTGTGAATCTTTGCATAGCGTTCACCTTCGCGTGTCGTATATGGCTTATCAAGAGGGAAGAGTTCCCACTGATTCGCTATCCATTGATCTAATTCATTCAAAACCACATTAGATAATAACGGGGATAGTAGTCCACCTTGCGGTGAACCCTTTTCCG